>JBAUTA010000929.1:0-5174 GCA_049581985.1 Kovacikia sp. | reverse complement strand
CCATTATGCTGTTGCCTGAAACTCATTATGGGGATAGCGTGGCCCTACTCCCTGATTCATACAAACGGTGCAAATGATTGGTAACTGCATCAACAAAGCGGGATGATTGGGATAAGTCGCCAAAGATTTCAGTCAGGGTAAGCAAGGGTTTTGGATCGGAACCTCCTTCCTGTGCTTTTTGAGCCAGAATGTCTGCCATTGGATCCTCTATAGGGATGGGCATGCCCTGGTCATCTTTCCCATTCAGGTAGCGAAACCAGGCTGCGATCGTTAGACTCATGTAGTCGATTGCTCCTCCCTGGCGGAGGGCATCACGCAGTGAGCCGAGGATAAATTTTGGCATCTTAGCAGCGCTATTGAGGCACAGACGCGGCAGTTGATCGCGAATTTTGGGATTGGCAAATCGCTCAACCAGCGTTTTTTTGTAGTCAATTAAATCAATACCAGGAACCGGTCGAAGGGTGGGGGTGACTTCGTTCATTAAGCGATCGACCGCCTGTCGAATTAAGGGATCGGCCATGGCTTCATGAACGTAGGTATAACCTACCAGCGTGCCAAGATATCCGATCAGCAAATGGCTGGCGTTGAGCAACCGGATCTTCATCATTTCATAGGGATGAACATCACTGGTCATCTGAACGCCTACGGTTTCCCAATCGGGTCTACCGGCGTTGAAGTGATCTTCAACCACCCACTGCAGAAAGGGTTCGGCGACAACTGGGAAGGCGTCTTTAATACCAAACTGCTCCGCGACCATATGAATATCGGAGGGCGTGGTGGCTGGTGTGATGCGATCGACCATACAGTTAGGAAAGGCGACGTTTGCATCAATCCAGCGGGCCAGTTCCGGGTCACGTAGTTCCGCAAATGCGGTTAACATCTTTCGCGCGATTTCGCCATTGCCCTGGAGGTTGTCACAGGATAAAACAGTAACCGGTCCCAGTCCTTCTCGACAGCGCCGATCGAGGGCTGCTGTTAAAAATCCAAAAACGCCGATCGGGGTTTCTGGATGCTGGATATCGTGCTGAATAGTGGGGTGTTTGGCATCAAATTCGCCACTGCCCTCAATGTAGTAATAGCCCCCCTCCGTAACCGTCAGAGTCACGATCCGACATTTGGGATCGATCATTGCCGCAATCACAGCTTGCGGGTTGTCTGGGGCAAACAGGTATTTTGTAATGGAGCCAATGACACGGGCCTTATCTTCTGCAGGCGATCGTTCTACCAGCGTGTATAGACAATCCTGGGAATGGAGGGCATCCCGCATGCGTTTGTCAAATTCCAGCAACCCAATGCCGCAGATGCCCCATTGGGTATCAGGATTTTGCTCAGCGTAGGTATCCAGATATAACGCCTGGTGCGCTCGATGAAATCCACCAACCCCTATGTGAACAATGCCATTGGTGAGCCGACGCCGATCGTAGGTGGGTATGCGAATGGACTCCGGCAAGTGAGATAAGGCTGCCTCATTTAACGCGATCGCCGAACCGGTACTGGTGTTGCTGCTCATAGAGAATGTAAAAATTGCAGGATGTAAAAAATGCCTTTCTATTTAGCAAGATAATGCCGTTGTAGTTTGGGAACAGCTTCCCCACGCGGGTCAAATAAATGGCAAAGATCGCCGTTGAGGACAATAGGAACGTGATCATGCAGACGGCTACGATCGTCGCCATCCGTTTGCACAACCAGCGTATCACCGCCAGCAATCCTGACATAGAGATAGGTTTCGCCACCCAACCGTTCCACAACCAGCACTTCGCCATGAAGGGTAGCGCCTGTTGCATCAACCTGGAGATGTTCGGGACGAATTCCCAGGGTAACCCGATCACCAATTGCTAAACTGCCGAGTTTTACAGGAACGGTGATAGCGGCATCATCGGCAAGTTTGACCGTAATACCCGTGTCATTTACGGCGGCAACTGTTGCGGCTAGAAAGTTCATCCGAGGGGACCCGATAAATCCAGCAACGAATAGATTGCGGGGATGGTGGTAAAGTTCCAGCGGTGAGCCGACCTGCTCCACAAGGCCGCCCTGCAAAACCACAATCTTGTCCGCCAGGGTCATCGCCTCGACCTGATCGTGCGTCACATAAATCATGGTGGCTTGCAGGCTGTCATGCAAACCTGCAAGCTCAATTCGCATTTGTACCCGTAACGCAGCATCCAGGTTTGACAACGGCTCATCAAACAAAAATACCTTCGGATTGCGAACCAGAGCGCGACCGATCGCCACCCGTTGGCGCTGTCCTCCCGATAATTCTTTGGGCTTGCGGTTCAACAGGGGCTCCAGTTGCAGGATGCGGCCTACTTCCTGGGCACGTTCATAGCGCTGAGCTTTTGACATTCCTGCCAGACGCAGGCTGAAGGCCATATTCTCCGCCACCGTCATGTGGGGATAGAGGGCATAGGTTTGGAACACCATTGCCAATCCGCGCTTGTCTGGCGGCACATCATTCACCTGTTCGCCATCAATCAGCAACTCCCCCGAAGTAATGTCCTCCAGGCCAGCAATCATCCGCAGCAGCGTCGATTTGCCACAACCTGAGGGACCCACGAAGACTACGAACTCACGATCGTTGATGTCCAGATCAATGCCTTTGATCACCTCAGTATCGGCATACTGCTTATGAATATCTCTTAAAGCAACGGTTGCCATAAAAAGCTCCTATAGTTACTTCACTGCTCCAAAGGTCAGTCCCCGAACCAATTGCCGTTGACTAAACCAACCGAAGATCAAAATGGGCGCGATCGCCAGGGTGGAGGCGGCTGAAAGTTTTGCCCAGAACAACCCTTGCGGGCTGGAAAATGAAGCGATGAAGGCGGTCAGAGGAGCAGCATCAGCGGTAGTTAAATTCAGGCTCCAAAAAGCTTCATTCCAGGACAGGATGATTGACAGGAGAGCGGTTGAGGCAATTCCGGGCAGGGCCAGTGGTAACAACACATGCCGCAGTTCCTGTTGCGTGGTGGCACCATCCATGCGATCGGCTTCCAAAATTTCCTTGGGCACTTCCTTGAAAAAGCTATAGATCATCCAGACGACGATCGGTAAATTAATAAGCGTGTAAATGATGATTAAACCGACCCGCGTATCTAGCAACCCTGCATTACGAAACAGGATATAAATTGGCACGAGCACACCAACGGGTGGCAACATTTTGGTAGACAGCATCCATAACAAGGTGCCTTTTGTGCGTTTTGTGGGGAAGAAGGACATCGCATAGGCGGCAGGAATAGCAAGCAATAACGCCACAACCGTAGAACCGAGCGCAACGGCAACGCTGTTAAACGCATAGTTGAGATAATTTGCCCGATCCTGAATTGCCGCATAGTTTTCCAACGTGGGCTGGAAGAAGAGCTGAGGGGGGGTGGCGATGGCTGCTACTTCAGTTTTGAAACTGGTGATAAACATCCAAAAAATTGGAAAGAACAGCAGGCAGGCAACAAACCAGCCAAGTATTGTCAGCAGCCAACGGCGAGAAGTTTTGTGTGCCATCACTAGGTATCCATAACGAAAGTTGGGAGGGGGGGAGGGGGGGATAAATTCCCTAAACCTCCTGATGCAATCCTGTTTGAAGGTCAGGTATCCAAATTACGAGCAACACTCCGCATGAGAAAGATCGCCACAACGTTGGCAAGAATGACCGCAATTAATCCCCCCGCTGAAGCCCCACCGACATCAAATTCCAGTAGCGCTTTCAGGAAAATGTAATAGGCGAGATTGGTAGTGGCTAATCCGGGACCGCCGCCCGTGGTTACAAAAATTTCCGCAAAAATGGTGAGAAAGAAAATTGTTTCAATCATGGCCACCACCGCGATCGCCCGACTCAGGTGGGGCAGCATGACAAATCGGAAAAGGGCGATCGGATTTGCCCCATCCATCCGCGCCGCTTCCAATTGTTCATGGTCAAGGGATTGAATTGCCGTCAGCAAAATCAGTAAGGCAAATGGCAACCACTCCCAGGAAACGATCATAATAATGGCGAACAATGGGAAGTCGGCAAACCAATCGATCGCGCCCAATCCTAAGACCCGTGTGATTTGAGCAAACAGCCCATTCACCGGATGCATCAGCATATTTTTCCAGATCAAAGCGCTGACCGTGGGCATCACAAAAAACGGCGAAATCGCCAATACCCTCGCCACTCCTTGACCATAGAAATCCTGATCAAATAGAACTGCCAGGAGGGTTCCCAGACCGATCGTGATCGCCAGAACTGACACAACCAAAACGACTGTGGTAATAACCGAACTCCACAGAGCCGGATCGGTCAAAATAAACGTGAAATTTTCAATCCCGATAAATTTTTGGGCATCCGGATTCAGCAAGTTATACCGCTGAAACGAAAACCAAACAGTCATCGCTAAGGGCACGATCATCCATAGCAGCAACGCTATTACTGAAGGCGCAACCAGAGGCAGCGTCGCTGTTTGTCGTCTCGATGGGCGCGGGGTCGGCGAGCTGTCCGGGGGCCGATCAACCGTTACTGAAGAAGCCATGGTTTAAGAGCAAAGGATAGAGGATGAAGGATAAAAGGAGAAGCCAGCGATAATCTGCAGGAGGACGGATAAAAGCGTCGGGTCCAAGGAGAAATCTGGTTTTTAAACGGATAGCCTGTAGCCTTACTCGATGTATCCCGTGTGTTTCATGAATCGTTCCGTTGAACTCTGGGCTCGTTGCAACGCCTGATCCAGGGAGGTGTTGCCCGTGAGTGCGGCGGCGATCGTTTGGCCGACGGAGGCACCGATCGCTTGAAATTCTGGAATATCCACATATTGCACGCCCTTGTAAGGGGTGGGTTGGGCAGAAGGATGGGTAATATCAGCAGATTCAATTGACCGCAACACGATTGAGGCAAACGGTGCCGCTTTTTGATAATTCGGATTTTCATAGGTTGAAGTCCGCGTCCCTGGTGGAACAGCAACCCAGCCATTTTGATCGGCAACTAGTTGAATATATTCCTTCGAAGTTGCCCAGGCAATAAATTTTTGAGCCGCGGCTGGCGATTTAGAGGTTTGAGGAATTGCCAGTGCCCATGCCCACAGCCAGTTTGAGCCATTAGGATATTTCTCAATGGGAGCCCGGGCAAAGCCCACCTTGTCATACACCTGGGATTCCTTTGGATTCGATAACAGCCCCGCTGCGACGGTAGCATCGATCCACATGCCACACTTGCC
>JBAUTA010000928.1:0-3487 GCA_049581985.1 Kovacikia sp. | reverse complement strand
GGGTACTCGATCCAGTTTCAGGCACTGATCGCATCGCTGATGTGCTGATCCAGGATGGGGTTATCCAGTCCGTTGGGGAAATGCCAACGGATTACCCCAGGGAAACCGTCATTCAAGATTGCCAGGGTTTGGTTCTAGGACCGGGACTGGTCGATCTTTACAGCCATTCTGGAGAACCGGGGCTGGAAGAACGGGAAACGCTGGTATCTTTGATGACTGCCGCCGCCGCGGGTGGGTTTACCCGGATTGCCATCCTGCCGAATACTGTTCCAGCGATCGATAACCCTGCCAGTGTGACATGGCTACAGGAGAAGTGGCTGCAGGAGAAGGCTGAACACAGAGGGCAGGTGCCACTTCATTCCCCCCCTTCCCCCTCCCGTCCTATCCCCTCCCTCCACTGCTGGGCAGCCCTCACCGTTGGTGTCCTGGGACAACAAATGAGCGAACTGGCGGAGTTGGCCGCATCCGATATTGTCGGCTTTGCGGATGGACGACCGTTGAATAACCTGGCCCTGGTCCGTCGTCTACTAGAGTACGGGGGATCGCTCAAAAAGCCGCTTGCATTTTGGGCAACCGATGCTGAGCTGGCCGGGAATGGAGTCATGCGGGAAGGGCAGGCGTCCATTCAGTTGGGGCTACCAGGAATTCCAGCGCTCGCTGAAACAGCCGCCCTATCTGCACTTCTAGAGCTTGTGGAAACAACAGGAACCCCCGTACACCTGATGAGAGTTTCCACCGCCCGCAGTATCGAGCTGATCCGATCTGCCAAAGCTCGGGGAGTACCCATTACAGCCAGTACTCCCTGGATGCATCTGTTGTTGGATAGCGAAGCAGTATCAGGCTATGACCCAAACTTAAGGCTAGACCCGCCTTTGGGCAACCGGACTGATCAAAAAGCATTGCTTCAAGGACTGGAGGAAGGAGTATTAGACGCGATCGCGATTGACCATACCCCCTACACCTACGAGGAAAAGACCGTCGCCTTTGCAGAGGCCCCACCTGGCGCGATCGGCCTGGAACTAGCCCTTCCCTTACTCTGGCAAACCCTCGTTGCAACAGAAGCATGGTCTGCCCTACAACTCTGGGGCTACCTCAGTACCCGTCCTGCCGAGTGTTTGCAGCAAAAACCAGCGGCGATCAAGCCCCATCAGCCGTCTGAACTGACCCTCTTCGATCCCAAACAACCCTGGACAGTCAATGGGCGATCGCTCAAATCCCTCTCTTCCAATACCCCCTGGCTGGGGCAGGAAATTGTCGGACGAGTTGTGAAGATTTGGGTGCCCTGATCAGGGAATGGGGAGTGGGTCGGAGCATGCCCCTGAGATTCAACCCCTACTTATAGCCTGGCTCCGAGATCTCTCCCACCCGATCGACGGGCCAAAACCGAACAATTGCCCGACCAATGATTTTCTCTCGCGGGACAAAGCCCCAGTAGTGACTGTCGTAGCTATTGTTGCGGTTATCTCCCAATACCAGATAGGATCCCTGGGGAACGGTTTGGGGACCCCAATGATAATCGGGAATTTCCTTAATGTAGTTTTCGCTCAGGGGTTGACCATTCACATAAACCCTGCCCCCCTTCACTTCAACGGTTTCACCGGGTAACCCAATGACCCGCTTAATAAACGCATCATGGAAGTTTTGCTTCTCAAGCGTATCTGTTGGGGAGAAAACCACAATGTCTCCTCGCTGAGGATCTTTGAAGTGATAGCCCAGCTTGTCTACGATCAAGCGATCGTTCACCTGGAGGGTGGGTTCCATTGAACCCGAAGGAATGTAGCGAGCTTCGGCAACAAAAGTCCGAATGCCAAATGCCAAAACGGCACTTAGCCCGATCGTCTTAAGCCCTTCTACCCAGGGATTTTCGGTGGTTTTCTGGGGAGAATTGTCATCCGACATTTTGCTTTCTAAGCGCGTCATAGGGGGTCTATCTGTGAATTAATCGTTAATTTAAGGAGTAGACGAAGGCAGGCTCATCGACGGGATGAATTGTATGGTTAATTAATCACAACGTTACACCAACTGCTGAACCAACGTTAACCACGCCTGGAATCTGGATCCATTCCTAAGCTACTCCAGGATCACCAATATGGCATTACAAAATCATGGTATTCCATCCTTCTCTTACCATCCGCCGAGCCCAGATTCTTTTGCCTGACGGAGAAATGATGACAGGAGATGTGAAAATCGGGGGAGGCAAAATTATCCAGGTTTCCCCGGAAATTCCTTCCGTTCCAGGAGAACTGGATACGGAGATAGCCGCGGATGGGCTGACTTTGTTACCAGGGGTGATTGATCCCCAGGTCCATTTCCGGGAACCAGGGCTGGAACACAAGGAAGATCTTTTCACCGCCAGTTGCGCCTGTGCCAGAGGTGGAGTCACCTCGTTCCTGGAAATGCCAAATACCCGTCCCCTCACCACCACCCAGACGACCCTGGATGACAAACTCCAGCGGGCGGCTCAAAAGTGCCTGGTTAATTATGGCTTTTTTATTGGTGCGACCGCAGAAAATCTTCCCGACCTGCTCAAGGCAAATCCAACCTGTGGCATCAAGATTTTTATGGGATCAATGCACGGGCCTCTTTTAGTCGATCAGGAAGAGCTTTTGGAAAAAATATTTTCCCAGGGCGATCGCCTGATTGCAGTCCATGCCGAGGATCAAGCACGCATCTCTCAACGGCGGCAGCAATTTGCTGGGAGCACCGATCTGGCAATTCATTCCACCATCCAGGACAATCAGGCAGCGCTGAATGCGACCCAATTAGCGCTTAGACTTTCTAAAAAATATCGGCGGCGTCTCCACATTCTGCATCTCTCTACCGCCGAAGAAGCAGAGTTGTTACGCCAGGAAAAACCCACCTGGGTAACGGCAGAAGTAACCCCCCAACACCTGCTGTTGAATACCAGTGCCTATGAAAAAATGGGCACCCTGGCCCAAATGAATCCACCCCTGCGATCGCCCCACGATAACGAAGTTCTCTGGCAAGCGCTGCGGGATGGCGTCCTCGACTTCATCGCCACTGACCACGCCCCACACACCCTCGCAGAGAAGGCCCAGGCTTACCCCAATAGTCCCTCTGGGATGCCCGGTGTCGAAACCTCCTTAGCCGTGATGCTGACCCAGGCAATGCAAAAACGCTGTACCGTTGTCCAGGTTTCTCACTGGATGTCTACCGCGGTTGCCAAGGCGTATCGGATTCCGAATAAGGGGGCGATCGCCCCTGGCTATGATGCCGATCTGGTTTTGGTCGATTTGCACACCTACCATCCGGTTTTGAGGGAAGAAGTGATCAGCAAGTGCGGCTGGAATCCCTTTGAAGGCTGGAACTTAACGGGATGGCCAGTGATCACCCTGGTTGGCGGACAGATCGCCTACGAGCGCGGCACCCTGCATCCAGAGGTACGAGGACAGGCATTGAGATTTGACGGCTAGTGTGGCAAATCATCAATTTTGCACC
The DNA here is from genome assembly GCA_049581985.1 of Kovacikia sp. GTDB lineage: Bacteria > Cyanobacteriota > Cyanobacteriia > Leptolyngbyales > Leptolyngbyaceae > Kovacikia. The sequence continues at coordinate 28 of JBAUTA010000928.1, read as the reverse complement.
AGGGGGGAGTGGGGGCTTCGCCCCCAAA
>JBAUTA010000927.1:0-6353 GCA_049581985.1 Kovacikia sp. | reverse complement strand
GAATATAGAGGGCTTTGTCGAATTAGAGATCTGTCAAAAGGTATATTTGTGAGCTGAAAGGCCCAAAATAATCACGCTTCATCCTATCCAAGCGCCCAGAGTCAAGGCTGACAAAGCACGGGTAAACAAGGTCTACCGTTTGAATGCCGGGGGGTATGCTTCCAATTCCCTCCTTGGGGTCAGGAGTTGCGTCTATTTGCTTGTCATACCAATTTAAAGATGAAGGTTGCCGATGGGGGTGGGGGGGCTTCGCCCCTAGCCAGGGGTTCCACCCCTGCACCCCGTCCCCAATCTGCCCTGTTCGCTATTTAAATTGCTATCAGATGAATAAGTATCAGAATGTCAAGAAAGGGAGATATTTGTAGCTTATGCTACAGAAAATATTTTATAGTTATAGATGAAAGACAACCTATATATTGCATCTAATTTCAGGTAACGATCATGGCTCATGCACTTCATTCAACCCATTCTCATCTTGTGACCGTCCATCAAAATAGCATGATGGCATCTTTGACGCATCGTTTAGAGGTTGCTAGGGCTGCAAACAATGTCCCCCTGATTGAGCAGTTAGAACGGGAAAGACAGGAAATTATCTCTACCTCGATGGGTGGAAAGGTTTCGAGAGCGCTGACTAATTGGTTCAAGACTTTCCAAGAGAAGATTAGCCATGCGATCGCAGGCAATTCTAAATTGGAAGTTTACCAGTTTGAAAACGGTAGCGATCTCTGGTGGTATGCCTTTGACCCTCGCACGGGAGATTGTGTTTACGCAGACTCAGAGTCAGACATGCGGCTGTGGATTGAAGAAAACTACCAGGGTAAGTAGGGCGGCGCAATTAGGCGACTTCCAGAAATAAAACTGTTAGAAAACCAGTAACCCACTGTAGGGGCACCCCGCCCCTGCGAGTTGTGGCATTGATTTAATCCGTGCTCCTAGGTCGGCACAGTGGTAATGAGTGGGTCGGGAACTGGAAAAGAACGATTTTCCATCAAGGTAAATTTTCGGTGGGCTGCATCGTAGGCAAACACCATGCCTGATTCAATTTCGTAGATCCATGCGTGGAGATTCAGTTGCCCGCTATGTAACTTAGAGCGAATCGCAGGGTAGGTTTCCAGATTTTCGATTTGGGTCAATACGTTTTGCTCGATCGCAATTTTTAGCAGCTTATCGGCTTCAAGTTCAGCATAGTTGTCTAAAACCAGACGTCGGGTTGCTTCCCCATGGCGTTTTAACCAGTCATAGACCAAGGGCATCTGCTCAGACAGAGTGCCAACTTGCAGCAACCCTTTCATGGCTCCACAGTGCGAATGTCCGCAGACAATGATATCCCGAATGCCCAACCCCTGCACCGCATATTCAATTCCCGCGGCTTCGGCACCACTGGCCGCACCAAAGGAAGGGATTATGTTCCCCACATTTCGCATAACAAAAAGTTTGCCTGGCTCTGCCTGGGTAATTAAGCAGGGATCAATGCGGGAATCGGAGCAGGTGATAAACAGAACGTCTGGTGATTGTCCGATCGATAATCGTTCAAACAGTTCGCGATTGGCAGTGAAATAGTTGCTGTGGAATGAATTGAGTCCCTGGACAAGTCCGGTGAGTGACATGGTTCTCTTCCCAAAAATCGATAAAACTAGCAGGCGTCCAGCAGTTGATCCTTGAGGTTTTTATTCCTCAACCCTATCTTTCCCTTTATACAAGGGAGATGTATCACTTTCCGTACTTTTATAAAGAAAAGTAAATACCAGGGATATAGAAACTTATATACGCTGGTTCCTGTTTTGGCAACCTTGAGCAGTTTTACCCCCGCAGGGTTGCCTCAATCATGCTCAACCACTGGTGCAACTGAGGCAGGTAACGGGCTGTTAGCACTCCACCGATAAAACCAAACAGGTGTCCTTGCCAGGAGACACCTCGCCGGGCAGGTAAAACTCCCCCAATTAGAGGCCTATAGAGGATAGGAGCCGGAAAGAGCAGTAGGAAACTACACTAGATGAATCAATGCCTCTACTAACATCTGATTTTGTTCTTCTGTGCCCACGGTGATCCGGAGCTTATCGTTTAGTCCAGGTTGCTTGAAATAGCGGACGAGAATCCCCCGTTCCTTGAGGGCCAGATAAATTTGCTCTGCATTGCCTTTGGGTGGTTGGGCCAGCAGAAAATTAGCCTGGGAATCCTGCAGGTAGAAACCCAATTGTTTCAAGTCCAGCATCAACCTTGCCCGTGAAGCTTTTACCTTGGCGGCACAGGCATCTTTATACTCCTGATCGCGCATGGCAGCAGCACCCACAGCACAGGCGATCGCATCAATGTTGTAGCTGTCTTTGACCTTAAATAACCCACTCAGTAGGTTGGGATTGGCAATTCCGAAACCAAGCCGCAGACCTGCCAGGGAATAGCCCTTGGACAGGGTGCGAATCACCATGACATTCTCGAATTCCCGTACCAGGGGCAGTGCCGTCTCGTTCGCAAAGTCAACATAGGCCTCATCCACCACTAAAACCCCGGATAGGCGGGTTGCTAGCTGGCGCAAATCGCTGATTGGGACGACATGTCCCGACGGACTGTTGGGTGAGGCGATAAAGGTAACAGCACCCTTGGCTGCGATCAATTCTTCGATCGGCAAACGATAATCTTCCTTGTAGGGAATTTCAACCTGTTCCGCTGGCTGAATCTCAGCAAGGGTGCGATATAGGACGTAGGTTGGCATGGGATAAACAATCCCCCGCCCTGGTTCGGCACAGGCCCGGATGATCACATTCAAGATATCATCACTGCCATTACCGACGATGATCCAGTCAGCGGGAATATCCAGGACTTCACTGATGGCTTTCCGAAACTCGTTGGCGTAGGGATCCGGGTAACGTCGGAGCCATTCACTATCCAGTTGTTTGAGAACCGCGATCGCGTCTGGAGAGGGTGAATACGGATTTTCGTTGGTATTTAGTTTGATAATTTTTGTTCCTGGCTGGGGCTGTTCCCCAGGAACATAGCCAGCCATGGCATCGATATTAGGGCGAAAGTAGGTGGTCATGAGTCCGTTGAGTATTAGACTCTCACTCTATCAGACCAGAACTAGAGATCGATCTCCCGACCATACAAAAACCCCTGGACGTCTTTCCGTGTTTCGACTCCAGGGGCTTTCGCTTTGATTCTAACTCCTCACCTTTTCATAGTCGCGCTGATTTTCTCAGATGTCTATCTACCTTAGGACAGATCCTGAAGTGTCTATCTGAAGTGTCTATCTGAAGTGTCTATTTGAAGTGTCTAGCGCCGTCTCATCCCTCTGCTCCCAAAGCCGCTGCCAAAGCTTCTATTGGGACGGTTAGTCTTCCCAGCGTCATTGCGGCGGAGGGTGCTGGAGCCATAGCCGGAACCCGTCGATCGCGAATTGTCAGATGACTGGGGAGTCCGAACTCCCGTTTGACTAGAAGGTGATCCCAGCCGTCCCGTAGTCCGAAAGGTTTGACGATTGCGGACTTCCGCCGGAGGAGCCTGATAGCGACTCTGGTAGCGACTCACTGCCTGACCGTAACTAGACCCGTAACCACCAAACCCAACCAGCGAACCGCCTGGTTGATAAATGGGTGGCACATAGTACTGGGGTCTAAACAACAAGCTGCCTAAAGCCTGGCCTGCCAGAGCCCCTGCAAACGGCGTCCAAAAGCTTGATTCTTGACGAACCACTACCGTTTCCTGCTGCCCCGTTTGGGGATTTGTTTGTTTTTCCGTGACGTTGTGAGTGTATTCAATCTTAAAGTCTTCGGTCAAGTGCAGGGAGGGCTGACCATTCTCAACTTTGAGATAGCTCTTCTTCCCAGCGGAGACTTCTTCATCCGTTAGCCGGGCCATCGGGATGTTTTCAGCGCGATAAACGGAGGACTCTCCCGGTTTAGTGTTGAGCAGAGCAACACTATATTCTCCGTTGCCATCGTTGTAGGTGGCCTGCTGGACGGGATATTCGCCATTGGCGAGCTGGTTTTGGGGAGGAACTGGCGACTCAGACGCAGACCCCTGGGATGAATTGGCGGGAGATTGGCTCCTATCTGAATTGCCACAGCCTACGGACGTTAGAGCCAGGGTGAAAGCCATTGAAACAATTAACAGTCGGCGAAGCATAGGTCGTCAAGGTGAATGGATACTGGGAATGAATACTAAAGCGGGATGAGTTCTGGAAAATTCAGCAAAACCTGATCAGAATTAAGTTCGTCCCCTAACTGGGCGGGGGAGAAATGCACCTGAATTGCCCGTAGCCGTTGCTGGTAATGCAGATTAATTAAAGCTTTGAGTCCTGTCTTTAAGGCACTCATGTTTGTCAGGTCGGTTTCCAATTCCGGTACTTCTCCCTCCGAGGCAACGGTGATCATGACAATCAGGTTGCGGGTAACGGGAATGGACAAGGCTGCGTCCGGGTTGTCAGTGGTCGGCGTGATTGAGTCACTCAGGTAGCGCTGGGCAGAATCAGTAAACAGCTCGGTCACAAAATCGCCTGCTTCCCCTTCATCCCAGAAAACATCCCCTTCATTGGCGGCTGACTGCCAATAAGTATCGGATTGAAGAAGACGCTGACAAATCTCAACCAATCCTTCTCCCAGGACTTCCAGATCCCCCTCTGCCTCGACTGCCGATCGCGCAGTCTGATTCAACACTCCCAGCAAGGGGGCGACCTCCTGCCCAGCCAGATGCACAAATAGTCGGCAGACAACAAATCGGGTCTTTCCGCCCAATCGGTTAAGCCGATCACGCCATGAATTCATTTCCAAGCTCCTGTAACAAGCGGATTTCTTCAGAAAAAAATACTAGAAGCAGCGACCCCTACTCCTAGGGTATGCAATGGCCTACCTAATCCTATCTACCTCAGGTTTAGCCTTTGTTCCGGCATTCGTAAGGTGCGGATAACCACGCCTGAACCCGCCCTCCCGTTTAAGGGAGGGCTAGAAAGGGCAGGATGGCGAAAGCGTCGGAGGATAGGAAATTCTGCCTGAATGGGTTTCGGGCAGGCAAGCCGGATTCTTACTTTTACGACCTTAGGGAAGAGTTGGGGCGGGAGATGTCAGGGCAGGACTGCCAAAGTTGCTGGGGCTTTGACCTGAAGCGGGCGGAATCTGATATTGTCCTGGATTAAACGATGGCGTCGGAACAGGGGAACTAAAAGGGTTGAAGGGACTGGTTGTCGGGTTGATGGTGGGGGAAGGGGTAGCCCCGGGGGATTGATTGGGTTGCAGCGGAATGGTTGCCAGGGCAACGCGATCGCCTCCCACCTGACGCATCAAATCCAGAACCTGGACGACATCGTTGTAAAACGCAGTTTGGGACGCGTACAGTACCAGAAGACCATTTGGGTTTTTGTCCCGATAGTCCTGTAAAGCCTGGAAAAGCTGGTTCCGGTCCACAAACTGTTTATTGACAAAGGTTTGCCCCGTAGAGCTGATCGAAACCACCAGCATGTCCTGCATCTGGGTAGCGCCCGTGTTTGCCTTGGGCAAATCTACATTAATCGCCTGTTGGCGAGTCAATTGCAGGGCTGCCAGGATGAAGAATGTCAAAATACAAAAGATGACGTCGATCAGCGGAATAATCTGAATCTGAACCTCATCAATCGGGGAATCCACATTGATTTTCATTACGCCAGTTCCTTATCAGTTCCTAAATAGGGGGCTATAGCAGGCCTAGATCAGTTGTGAGTTTGAGGGGCTTTGTGAGAAAAAATGCCGCTGGAATTCTTACTCACAATCCAAATAGGATCGCTACATCAAGACTGTTTTGAAGGTTGAAAACTCTCAAAACACCCGGAATATGGGTTTTGCAGATTTGTGTGCCCCCTCAACTCGATTCTGACGGGCTAAGGGCTCAGCTACCGGGGGAGGGTTCGGCAATTTCAGTAGGCTGAGCGATCGCCGGATTGTCCTTCAAGGGACCCATTCCCTCCTGCTGGGACCAACTCTGGCGGTAGAACAGTTCCAGTTCATTCCCCGCCTTGCGGAAGATCTTTGCCTGGTAGAATAAAAAGCCCTGAAATAGCCGGTAAAATGCTAGGCTCAAAATCGCCACAACTAGCCCACTGGCTGTGCTGATTAAAGCTTCCCCAATCCCTGTTGTGACCCCAGCGGTTGATGCCGTGCCAATGTCTCCAATTCGGATCGATCGTAGCGAGAGGATCAACCCAATCACCGTTCCCAACAGTCCCAATAGGGGGGACAGGGCAATCACAGCTTCTAGAATTTTGTCTCCCCGGCGCATTGCTGCCAGTTCATCCTCTGCGGAAGCCTCTAAGGCCAGTCGGAAGATTTCAGGGTCGGGATTTCTAAGTTGCAAAGGGCTATAGAGAAATCGCCCAATTGGCTGGTCGTATG
>JBAUTA010000926.1:0-3632 GCA_049581985.1 Kovacikia sp. | reverse complement strand
GATCGTCTCAATGAAGCGGTCACCTATGCAAAGCTTTCCCGAGAGTCTAAACACTGGCTCAGTCCAACCTATGGCGTGCTGGAAAGTGTGATCAAAATCCAGCAGGGGGATCTTTCCCAGAAGGAATCCATCCTCCGCGCCGCTCCCCAATCAGACCAGCACAGCTTAGAAATCCTGTTCCGCGCCCTTTGCCTTTACTGGGTGGATGCGGATCAGGCAAAAAAACACTTACCCAAAGTACTGGAGTCGTTCTATAAGCAAGCCAAAGCTGCCGGATATGACTGGTTGGAGATGGAAGCAGCGGAACTGCTATGTCGGTTTAAACCGCGAAGCTCCTATCAAAAGCAGGTTAATGCCCTGCAACAGCGGATTGGGGTGCCCTCCCTGGTCAACCTGATCGAACCGCAGGAAGCCTGGGAACTCTGCCTGAATGCACTGGCGAACTTGCAGGCCGATAAACCCCAGCCGATCGCCAGGTCAGAAACCAACCAGCGACTCGTCTGGACAATTACGTACTATGCCAATGGTTGTGTCCTGCAACCGCGAGAACAGTCGATTTCGGCTAAAGGAGGATGGAGCAAGGGACGGCCGATCGCGCTAAAACGACTCAAGAGTAATCTGGAGGATTTCGCCTATCTGACAGATCAGGATCGACGGGTATGTGGCTTTATTAAAGCCTATTCCTACGGCTGGGGAAAAACCGAATATGCCTTTGGGGATCGGGCGATCGTCGCGCTAATTGGCCATCCGCTGGTCTTCTGGGAAGACCTCCCCGGCACCCGTGTTGAAGTGGTTAAAGGGGAACCAGAACTACTGGTCAAAAAAGGTAAAGATGACCAGCTAATCCTGCAATTTTCCCCTGAATTGAAGGAGAACAAAGACCTCCTGATTGTGAAGGAAACGCCCACCCGCCTAAAGGTAATTGAAGTGACCGCTGAACATCGCCGGATTGCGGAAATTCTGGGTCAGAAAAATCGTCTGGAGGTGCCTGCTCAAGCGAAGGAGCGGGTTTTAACGGCAATTAATGCCGTTTCGAGTATTGTGACGGTTCATTCCGATATCGGTGGTGGGGTTGCCAGCGCTGAAGAAGTGCCCTCTGATCCGAAGCCCCACATTCACCTGCTGCCTGCGGGGCTGGGGCTAAAGGTGGCGGTACTGGCGCGTCCCTTTGCCCAGGATGGTCCCTATTACCGTCCCGGTTCGGGGGGGGGTACCGTGATTGCCGAAATTAAGGAAAAACGACTGCAAACAACCCGTGATTTGCTGGCAGAGAAGCGACTTGCCAACGCTGCGATCGCCGCCTGCCCCACCTTAGTTCGCCATCCTGAAGAAGAGGGGGAATGGTGGATCGAAGACCCGGAGGACTGCCTGGAATTGCTGCTGGAACTGCAAGCCCTGGGAGAGAGTATCGTTCTGGAGTGGCCCGAAGGTGAAAAATTACGCGTCAGTCACCAGGCAAACCTGAAGGACTTTCAGCTTAAAATTCAACGTCAGAATGACTGGTTTGCCACCAGTGGTGAGTTGAAGCTGGACGACGATCGGGTGCTCGACATGCAGCAACTCATGGAATTGCTGGAGCAAACTCCGGGACGCTTTGTGCCGCTGGGTGACGGGCAATTCCTGGCATTGACCCAGGAGTTTCGCAAACGCCTGGATGAGCTCCGGGCATTTTCTGAAAAGTCGGGCAAGGGACTCCGCCTGCATCCCCTGGCAGCCCTGGCAGTGGAAGATTGGATGGAAGAAGTTGGTGAGTTGAAAGCCGACAAACACTGGAAAGCTCATATTCAACGACTGAAGGAAATTCAGAACTTTGAGCCAACGCTGCCGTCTACCCTCCAGGCAGATCTGCGCGACTACCAGATCGACGGCTTCCGGTGGCTGGCCCGGTTGGCCCATTGGGGGGTGGGTGCCTGCCTGGCGGACGACATGGGTTTGGGGAAAACCCTGCAAGCGCTAGCAGTCATCCTTACCCGTGCCGCTGCTGGTCCAACCCTGGTTGTCGCCCCGCTTTCAGTTGGGATGAACTGGGTCAGCGAGGCGCAGCGATTTGCTCCCACGCTGAATGTGGTTCAGTTTGGCAGCAGCGATCGCCAGAAGCTCCTGGATCATCTCCAACCGTTTGACCTGCTGGTATGCAGCTATGGGCTATTGCAGCAGGAAGAAGTGGCAGAAATGCTGGCCCAGGTGCAATGGCAAACCATTGTGCTGGATGAAGCCCAGTCGATTAAAAATTTTGCCACCAAGCGATCGCAGGCGGCCATGAGCCTACAGAGTGGGTTCAAGCTGATTACCACGGGAACACCGATCGAAAATCATCTGGGCGAACTCTGGAACCTTTTTCGTTTCATCAATCCGGGGCTGCTTGGTTCCCTGGAAAGCTTTAACCAGCGGTTTGCCACACCGATCGAGCGCTATCAGGACAAGCAGGCCCGCAATCGGTTGAAAAAGCTGGTTCAACCATTTTTGCTGCGGCGTATCAAAAGCCAGGTGCTGGAAGAACTCCCCTCCCGCACCGAAATTCTCCTGCAGGTGGAGCTGAGCCAGGAGGAGATGGCGTTTTATGAAGCCCTCCGACGCGATGCGATCGCGCGCCTCTCGGAAACGGACGCCACTGCCGGAGCCAAGCATCTGCAAGTGCTGGCAGAAATCATGAAACTCCGCCGATCCTGCTGCAATACCCAACTCGTTAAGCCCGAAATCTCCCTACCCAGTTCCAAACTGCACCTGTTTGGCGAAGTCCTGGGAGAATTGCTGGACAATCGTCACAAGGCACTTGTATTTAGCCAGTTTGTCGATCACCTGCACCTCATCCGGGATTATCTGGATCAACATCAGATTCACTATCAATATCTGGATGGCAGCACGACTGCAAAGGAACGCAAAAAACGAGTCGATGCCTTCCAGTCAGGGGAGGGCGATGTCTTTTTGATCAGTCTCAAGGCCGGGGGTACCGGATTAAACCTGACCGCCGCTGATTACGTTATCCACATGGACCCCTGGTGGAATCCGGCGGTGGAGGATCAAGCTAGCGATCGGGCCCATCGCATCGGGCAGCACCGCCCCGTTACAATTTATCGTCTGGTGGCGAAGAATACGATCGAAGAAAAAATCGTGGAGCTGCACCAACACAAGCGCGCGCTGGCCGACAGCCTGTTAGAGGGCGCAGATATGAGCGGCAAAATCTCAACGGATGAGTTGTTGCGCTTGATCAATGAAGGTTAGGGGAAGGTTAGGTTCGACGCTGAACTCATCAGGAATGGGAATTCCATAAGTTCTGCCTTGGGTAGGGGAGGGTTTGCCCCTATTTTCTTACCCCTCATAACTCGCGTCCCCATCACCGCTGGTCAAAACGGCATTCGCCTCATGGTATTGGGCAGCTTGGGTCAAATGGGTACGCCTCCCGGCGCGATCGCCAGGTTGACCTTGCAGCCCAATACCATAGGATTCCGTCAATTCTTGGGGAAGATTAGTGAGTTCATGATTGGTAATTTTGCCAGCCATTGCCCTGGTCCCATTGATACAAAACCTACCCTTGTAAGGTATCTAAGACCAGCCTTACCAAAACCATCAAAAAGATAGACAAGCTTCTCTGCCTATTTCAGTAATGTCAGGGGCGGAATGCCATGCGTGAG
>JBAUTA010000925.1:0-10007 GCA_049581985.1 Kovacikia sp. | reverse complement strand
AGCCAGGGGTTCCACCCCTGCACCCAGTCCTAACTAGTATGGCTACGGCTATAAAATCCACAATGGGATTTGGGCCGGAATTATTGAACGTTTGAGGCAGTAGGTTCATGACAAAACTAAAAGTAGGACTGTTATTCGGAGGATGCTCTGGGGAGCACGAGGTTTCTATTTCCTCGGCGCGGGCGATCGCGCGGGCATTCTCAGACGGCAGGAATCAGACGAAGTACGAACTTCTGCCTTTCTATATTCAGAAAGATGGTCTCTGGCAAAGTGGAGAAGCTGCCGATCAGGTGTTGCAGTCTGGAAAAGCTTTATTGGTTGACCAGGCTGCATCAAACCAGTCAGCTCATTGGCAATTTCCTGCTATTGCCGCAGAGGTCGATATCTGGTTCCCGATTTTGCATGGTCCCAACGGAGAAGATGGGACTATTCAGGGATTGTTGACCTTGATGCAGGTGCCCTTTGTCGGATCTGGCGTTTTGGGGTCGGCGATCGGCATGGATAAAATTGCCATGAAAACCGCCTTTGCCCAGGCAGGGTTACCGCAGGTAAACTACACAACCGTTAATCGTTCTCAGGTTTGGTCCAATCCCTGTATCTATCCCAAACTCTGTGACGAGATTGAATCTGGGTTAGGCTATCCCTGTTTTGTCAAACCGGCGAATTTGGGTTCCTCGGTTGGTATCGCCAAAGCACGCAATCGGACTCAGCTAGAAGCGGCCTTAGATAATGCTGCCAGCTACGATCGTCGTTTGATTGTGGAAGCCGGAGTTGTTGCCAGGGAGGTGGAATGCTCCGTATTAGGCAATGACAATCCCACAGCCTCCGTTGTTGGCGAAATCACCTACGAAAGCGAGTATTACGACTACGAGACCAAATATACGGAGGGCAAAGCCGATCTAATCATTCCCGCCCCCCTTCCAGAGTCAGTCAGTCAGCAAATTCGGGAAATGGCACTGCAAGCATTTACCGCAGTGGATGCTGCCGGACTAGCACGGGTCGATTTTTTTTACGTTGAGGCAACGGGAGCGGTGCTAATCAATGAAATCAACACAATGCCTGGATTTACAGCCACCAGTATGTACCCTCAATTGTGGGCAAACAGTGGAATTTCCTTTTCAGAGCTAGTCGATCAGTTAGTGCAATTGGGGCTGGAACGGGGTCAGTCCTGATTAACCTGGCAAAGGACGCCCCATTCTCTGTCATTGGATTTGGAGCGGAGGTTTGAATGGGGGTTTGGATCGGGGGCTAAAGAAATCTTTGATTACTGGCCCTAGAACCAACAATTGGGCTTATCAGAATTCAGCTTATGAATTTGCCCTCAAAAAATTTCTCAGATTACAATCACATAAAGATGTTCGAGGTTTTGCGATGAACAAGGGTGAGTTAGTTGATCAAATCGCTGCCAAAGCAAATATCACCAAGAAAGATGCTGACGCAGTGTTGACGGCAGTGCTAGAAACCATTCTAGATACCGTTGCAACGGGAGAGAAAGTAACGCTGGTTGGGTTTGGTACTTTTGAAGTGCGCGATCGGGCGGCCCGGGAGGGACGTAATCCTTCTACGGGCGCAACCATCCAGATTCCTGCGACAAAAGTTCCTGCTTTTAGCGCCGGTAAACAGTTCAAAGATAAGGTGGTCAGCCTCAAGTAATTGATTGGGGAATGTTCTAGCCAGGGGCGTTTATCTCCGTAGGATAGTGAGATCTCACGTCCCTACGGAGATAAACGCTTATATTTTTGGAACATATCCCTTTCCTTCTATGCAGTCCATTCCCTAGCTCTCGTCCGAATCGCCCTCCCCCCCTTGGGTTCGCCTGCTCCAAATGATCGAGGGGAAGGAATCTCAGCCGCCCCTTCTACCGTTCTGGCAAAAGGGGCAGGGGGAGGGAACCAGATCAAGCGAGACAAAGGCTTACCGACCTTTGCGGAAAGAATAGCTTTCTATAGCTTTCTATGCCGGAGGGCTAGCTCTCGATCGATGATTACTTCTGGGCAGACACCGTAATTAAACCCGTCATGCCCGCTTCTGCATGACCAGGAATCGTGCAACGGAGTTGGTAGTTTCCTGGCTTAATGGGGATAAATACCCACTCAGCTTCGGCGGTGGGTTTTAGCTCCAGTTCTCTGATTGCTCCCTTGACTTCCACTTTGCCTGCCTCAACTTTTTGACTCCAGATGCTATCGGCAAAGTCTTTAGCAGTAAAGTAGTGTTTCTGGGCACTGGGATTGTTGAGCATTAGTTTGTAGCGCTTTCCGGTTAAAAACTCCAGCTTGTTTGGCACAAATTTTAACTCGTTGGCAGCGTTACCCAGGCTGACCCGAACTGGAATTGCAGACTGCTTGGATAAATCGATGGTTGTAGAAGCGGGGGCAGCGATCGCGATCGGTGCAAGCAGTAAATTGACTAGCAAAACCAATGCCGCCAGGATAACGCCGCCGTAGCGACCGACACAATGCAGGTTGCGTAACCTGCAATTTGACGAATAGATCCCGTCATCCATCGTTTTACCTAAACCCTCCACTTTACAGATGGCAGGTGCCAGGGTGCTTCCCCGTATCCCCGTTCGGCAGTAGCCTGATTCCATTTTATACCGATTTAAACGGCGCTCATTGCCTATGTACCCCACCGCCAGCGGTACCTCCCCTTGCCAGGGTAAGTGGAGAGGGGTCTGCTGCTAAATTCCCCACTTAAATTGGGATTAGATTGAGATTGGCGATTTAAGGGTAAACCTCTATATCATCCGCAAGCGGGAATGTTGCCTTACTTTCGTGAAGTAGCGGGCAAAGGGGGACCTGCCGTTACAACTACCACCTGATCGGGATGCAGAAACTCCTGAACTGCCTGATTGACCTGCTCTGGAGTGATCGCCGAAATCTTATTGGGAAACTGCTGAATCTCACTAGCATCCAGCCCATAAACTGCATTCATCAAAATTGTGCTGGCGAGGTTGTCGGGATCTGCTAATTCAACAGGGTAGCTACTGGTGAGCGATCGCTTCGCCGTTGCCACTTCAGCCGCAGTCACTCCTTTTTCCCGCATTTGCTTCAGAAGGCTAAGGGTACTGGCGATCGCCTTATTTGCGTCCTCCGGGGCTGTTTGCATACTAATCAGAAAAGGACCGGGATGCATGCCTGCCTGAAACCCGCTGTAAATCCCATAGGTCAGTCCCTGGCGATCGCGAATTTCCGTCCCCAGACGGCTGGAGAGGGTATCGCCACCCAGAATTTGATTGAACACCAGCGCTGTGTAGTAACGGGGATCTTTGCGATCGATAGCGTTATAACCAATCAAGGTCATGGATTGGGTCTTCCCTGGCAGGGTGGGATTTAATCTCACACTGGATTTCGGCAACGGCACCTGAGGGAAGACAAGTTGAGGGCTATCCTTGCCTGTCTGCCACTGACCCAGATCCTGATTGAGTAAGGCCCGGACTTGGGTCGGATCAAAATCTCCCATTAAGGTCAGGATAGTCTCATCGGGGCGGTAGTGTTCCTGGTAAAACTTCACCACGTCATCGCGGGTAATTTTCATCAGGCTGGCTTCCGTTGGGAAAGTGTGGAAGGGATGATTTTCTGGATAAATTGCCTGCTGAAACACCTTACGTGCCAGCCAGGAAGGATTATCCAGTTGTTGTTTGAGTCCAATCAATGCCCGTTTACGGCTGAGTTCCAGTTCATCCGTAGGGAAACTGGCGTTCTGCAAAACATCAGCCAATATCTGAGTCAGTGTTGGCAAGTCGGTTGCCAGCGCACTGCCCGAAACCCCAACCCCCTCACGGTTAGCGCTAAAACCCAGACTGGCTCCCCGGTTTTCCAGGGATTTAGCAAGGGCCAGCGCATCCCTGCTTTTTGTCCCGTTCATCAAATTGCTAGCAGTCAAATTTGCTAACCCAGAGGTTTGAGCTTGATCAAACGAGCTACCCGCATGGATAAACCCACTTAAGGTTACGGTTGGAGTGCTGCGATCGGGCAACAGCAATACCCGCAGCCCATTTGCCAAGGTTAGCTTTTCGGGCAGGGGTTGGTTGGTAGAGTTACCCGTCGTCGTCAGCGGTGGCAGATACTTCGCGACTTCTGCCGGGTCAACGGGAGCCCCAGGACTAAAGTTTTCGGAGGTCTGGGAGAAGTTACCCGACGATGTCCCTGGCTTACCATTCAACTGGGTGGGTTCAAAAAAGCCAACGGTGCGGTTTGCAGAGGCAAGATAGGTGCGGGCAACTTTTTGGACATCGGCAACCGTGACCTTAGCGATGGCCGTTAACAGGCGATCGGTATATCGGTAATCTCCGGTTGTGGTTTGATCATCTCCTAGCTGCTGCGCCTGACTGGAAATATCCCGATTTCGCAGAATGATAGAAGCCCGGAGCTGGGTTTTTGCCCGGTTCAGCTCTTCCTCAGTGACCCCCTGATCGCGCAAATCAGCCAGGGTTTTCTGCAACACCTGCTCAATTTGAGCCAGTTCCTTACCGGGAGCCGCTGTCACCGAGAATTCATACCAGCCTGCCCCAATCAAATTGGCCGCGTAGCCCCCTGCGTCACTGGCAAGCCCCGTTTCCACTAACGCCTGATATAAGCGGGAACTCCGGCCACCCGTGAGGATATAGTCCATTAACTGCAAAGCGGGCACATCGGGATGATTGGCAGCAGGTAAGGGATAGACCTCATTTAAGAGAGCAGCACTTCCTGGTTGCTTCAGTACGATCGGAGCCTTAGGCTGAGTCGTTTGGGGCGATAGTTTAGATTGTCCAGAGGGCTTGGAAGCAGGCAGGGGAGTGGTTCCCTTCGCCACTTTACCAAAGGTTTGCTGAACCAGTGCCAGGGTTGGTTCCGTCTTAAAATTCCCAACAATGATCAGCGTGGCATTGTCTGGTCGGTAATAGGAACGGTAGTAGTCCCGCACTTGTTCAACTGTGAACTTTTGCACATCCGCCTTCGTCCCCCCCACAGGCAAGCCGTAGGGACTGCTGGGAAAGACAGACTTCATCACCAGACGGCCCAGACGGTAGCCTGGGCTATTCTCGTAGCCTTGCAGTTCCGAAATGACCACCCGCTTTTCGCTAGCAAGTTGCTTCTCACCGATGAGCGAATTCTTCATCCGATCGGATTCCAGCAACAGCAAAGCCTCTAACTTATCCTGCTCGACGGTGCCAAAATAGGCTGTCTGGTCATAGCTGGTGAAGGCATTAGAATCGCTTCCTAACGCACTAAAAAATCGCCCAAACTGAATCGGACGCGCTTTCGTCCCCTTAAACATCAGGTGTTCAAGTTGGTGGGCAATTCCGTTAATCCCCGGTGTCTCATTACGGGATCCGACTCGATACCAGACCTGCACTGTAACGACGGGAGCGGTATCCACTTCCTTAGTCAATACGGTCAGCCCATTATCCAAAACAGTTTTACGAACATTTTGGGTAAGAGAATCTGTAGGACTGGGAGCAGCGGCAATGGAAGGTTGTTGGGCCGAGGCAGCGACTTGAGCACTATCGCCCGGTGCAGCCGTCTGGGAAATAGCGGGCGCACCAGAGAATAGAACTAAAGCCAAACAAAGGCTAAACAAAAAACCGGGCATACCGTAGCGACGTAACAGCGTATTAGGAGACATAAAACTCTGAACAAATCACCGGAAGATGAACAATAAATAATAGGAGCCAGGAACAGAACCGATCACAATTTCTATAGACTACGGGTCTATCAAGACTGTTTCGAGGAGCTTAAAACCCTGAAAGGATAGAAACGGGTTTTGCAGATTTTACCTACCCCTCAAATCGATCCTGATGGACTACTACTCTGATGGATTACTACAGAGTGATCTTAGATCCTAGGGTTTGTCTTCTCTGTGTCTTTAGGGTGAAGACCAATTTTAACTTAAGTCAGAACCCCCTGACCGATCGCAGATCCAGGGGCTTAAAAAGCCAAAGCGCCCTAGAAAACGGATTATGCCGCTGGCGCGTGTTCCAGCTGGCAATAGGGACGGCTGTAGCTGAGGGGCATTTCCAGGGAATATTTCTCCAACAGGTCTGAATTGCTCAGAATCTTTTCGGTTTGGCCATCATAGACAATTTCACCCTGGCTGAGAACAATGGTGCGATCGCACAACTCCAGGGCCAGATCCAGATCATGGGTGGCAACCAACTGGGTCAATGGAAGACTGTCTAATAAATGGATTAACTGGCGACGACTGCGGGGGTCTAATTGGGCAGAGGGTTCATCAAATACCAGGATCTGGGGTTTCATAGCCAGTACTCCAGCGATCGCCACCCGCTTTTTCTCCCCACCAGACAGATTATTAGCATTTCGGTCTGCAAAGTACTCTGGCTCCAGCCCAACGGCATGCATGGCTCGATGGCAGCGAGCTCCCAATTCTTCCCGATCGCACCCCTGATTCATCGGCCCAAATCCGATATCCTCCCAAACAGTTGGCATGAACAGCTGATCATCCGGATTCTGAAACACCAACCCCACAAAGTTGCGAATATGCCTGAGATACTGCGGCTCCATGGGATACTCTCCCACCACGATCGAGCCTGCTTGCGGCAATAGAATTCCATTAAAGTGCTGGAGCAGCGTCGATTTCCCTGATCCATTCGCGCCCACCAGGGCCACCCGTTCAGTCGCTTTAATCTGTAAATTAATTTCTCTGAGAGCCTGGGTCCCATCTGGATAGGTATAGCTCAGATTTTCGATCGAAATTGGGTTGTGATGCATTAACTGAAACAGGTATAAGCCTTTATCGAAACAAGTAAACCATCTGTCCCAGCAGCGCAAAAATTGCCGTTAGAGTTATTGCCACCCTATCGCATCGTTCACTTCTTGGCATCTGCCTGACGGGAGGTAATCCCTGGTACCCCCGCGACAACATTGCCAGGTGTATACGCTCTCCTCGCTCATAGGTTCGAATAAACAGCGAGCCCACCATATTCCCCACGACTAACCGCTGCCAGCGTTTGCTATTCATCAAGTTGCGAGA
This sequence comes from Kovacikia sp., assembly GCA_049581985.1. GTDB lineage: Bacteria > Cyanobacteriota > Cyanobacteriia > Leptolyngbyales > Leptolyngbyaceae > Kovacikia. The sequence goes on along the minus strand of JBAUTA010000925.1, from coordinate 3,038 downwards.
AAGCGCGGCCCGTCGCATTGAGCTGAATTCCTCAATTAATACCGCAATATAACGGTACATGGATGCCAGAATTGCCACCAATAGCTCTGGCATTTTTAAGACCGTCAAGGCTTGCAGCAAAGCAGGGACAGAAGTGGTCAGGGTCAGTATATTCAGCAACACAAGAGCCATCAATGCCTTCAGGGTCACACTACCCAGGATGGTTAAGCCAACAGTCGTAATTTTGAGCCATCCCCACTGCCAGAGAACTTCCCCCCCCTCCCGAAATAATGTGCCAAGCAGCACAACTCCAATAAATGCGGATTCCACAGCTAGCCGTCTTAGCAGCACAACTAGCGTTATCTGGCTCACCAGCAAAACTCCCAAAATCCCTGCTCCATAGAATGCCCAGGTCCACCAGTTGCCATGGGGAGTGAGGACGATCGCCAGCAGCAATAGCAAAACACAAAGAATTCGGGTCTGGGGAGCTAGTGTGTGCCAGGGGGTTTGCCGCCGACTATCAACATCTAAATGAAACGCACCAATATGCAGTAACAGCATTGCAAGGCTCCGACCAAATCACTTTGCTAGGGAAAATCACCAGGGCAACGCTTAAGAGTCATTCTGGGAAGAAGAAGATCCCCGCCCTATCAGCAGTTTGCCAACTCCCCAGGCTAAACCAAAGGTTGCCAGGGTACCGATTAATCCTGCTAAGGGAGTCGCAACTTGCTCCGGCACACCTCGCAAAGCATATTCTTCAAAAATTGCATGGAAGGGAAGTTTCTTAGCAGGGGCATCCTCTGCGGCCTTGGTGTCAAACTTTAAATCCTTGGAAACCCGATCCAGCCCATCCGGATGTTGACTGGCAAAGGGAGACAGAAACACCGCAATTAACAGCGCAATTCCTAAACCCGTTAGAACAAAGGCCCGGTTACGATTTCGAGAAAGATGATTATGCATAGAAGCCAAATTTGAATCTAGTTTTGAACAGCTTATTTCAAAGCAACCCAATTTCTGGGATCGTTGCCAGCTTTTATTCTTCAGCGCGGAGAGTTTTTTTGGGACATCAAGATCTCTAGTGCATTGAAAGCTCTAGTACAACAAAAATAAAGTTTTGCAAGGGATGAAGGGGTTCTACTCCCTCTTAGGGGCGAAGCCCCAAACCCCCTGGTTCAAATTTAGGGTTTGCAACATTAGCGCATCGAGAGGGGGCGAGCAGGAGTATCGAGAGCTCTGTGGGGTGGGCGGTAAAACAAATCGGGTCGAGTTCGCCAGATGTAAACCACTGTCACCAGGGTAATCAGCGCTTCGCCAATGCCTATTAGCACATGCCATCCAGCCATGGCCACCAGAGCTACTGTCAAAGGAACCGTTCCTGATATTGCCAGTTCGAGGGCACAGACAGTTGCAGCAACGACCACACTGGTCCAGGCAGCAATAGCAGCACCAACCACCATGCCTGAGAGTTTATCTCGACCGATCGTGTTACGAATTGACCGAAATAAATAATAGCCACCAAATGTGCCAATCAACCCCATATTGAAAATGTTGGCACCCATCGTTGTAATGCCTCCATCTTGAAACACAAAGCCCTGCACAATAAACACAACCGCCATCACCAATGCCCCAGCCCAGGGTCCAAGCAAAACCCCTGCCAGTGTTCCCCCCAGCAAATGCCCGGAAGTACCACCGGGAATCGGAAAGTTAATCATCTGGGCAGCAAAAATAAAAGCCGCACACACTCCCATTAAAGGCACAGCCCGATCCTGATACTCTGCCTTAACCCGATTGAGCGCCAAAGAAATCAATCCTAAAGACATGACCCAGGTTGCTGCAATCACAGGTAAACTCAAAAAACCGTCTGGAATGTGCATTGCCAGGCAAGACTGACTTGAGAAAGGCAACAAAAACAGCCCACCAGGAAACGCAAACTCAACCATAGTCAAACCTCTATCCTCAAAAAACTACAGAGACTTGTAGAAGCCAGTTAACCTATCTTCAACAAAAAATTCAATCCTCTCCAGGGGGATACCAGGATAGATTTAATCAGAACTTAAGCCTCCATACTGCACCCACTTAAATTTAGACCATGTTTCCAAAAGGGAGGGCTGTAGTGATCAGCACACAGCGATTTCTGCTGGGTTCCCTTCAAAGATTTGCTCTAGATATAGTGGAAATCTGCCTTTTTATTTGCTTTTACCCTACTACCAGGGTATTTTAGTGCAGATGTCTCTTGAACAGATAGCAATCATCTTCTAGCAAAGCTGTGTACCCTCTGGAAACTGCTCCGCCAAACTCTGAAATAAAACAGCGTCGATACCGCCCAGAAATGAATCGGCTCTGTGTTGAAGATCGTTCTGCCCACGATTGGTATCGATTTGTGCTGTCCTACCCCCCCCACCTGGTTCGAGAGTACTTAGACCGGTTTGGGGTCGATCGGCACAGCCAGGTTCTCGATCCCTTCTGCGGCACAGGCACGACGATCGTTGAGTGCAAGAAGCTCGGAATTCCGAGTGTTGGGGTAGAGGCCAATCCAATGGCTCATCTTGCCAGTCAATTGAAGATCGATTGGACTCCTGATGCCGATGCTCTCCTGGCCCATGCTGGCAGAGTTGCGGAGGCGACCAAATTGGCGATCGCAACCTATGGGCAGGAACGATTAACCCTTCCAGAAGACAGCTTGAAGCTATTACTGGCTAACTCGATTAGTCCACTGCCGCTGCACAAAACGTTAGTTCTGCTAGAACAATTAAAGCGACATGCGGAGCCGCAGTATTCCCGGCATGAATCCCTGGCGCTGGCTAAAGCATTAGTTTCGATTATTAGCAATTTGCATTTTGGGCCAGAGGTGGGGGTGGGTGCGGCCAAACCAGATGCGCCAGTGGTTGAGGCCTGGTTAGCAGAGGTAGAAACCATCGCCCAGGATTTGCGGGGACTTCAAAAGTTGCCTTCTACCCCTGCGATCGCCCACCATGCTGATTCCCGTCAGATTTCGCAGATTTTGGCACCCTGCTCAATCGATGCGGTAATTACATCCCCTCCTTATCCCAATTTTTAGC
>JBAUTA010000924.1:0-4525 GCA_049581985.1 Kovacikia sp. | reverse complement strand
GTTGGGGGGTGGGAATAATCGGTTGGATCTGCTCAGGCGGGGTTGGGATTGGCGTAGGAGCAGGCTGAATAAAGCGATCGCGGTTCGGATCGGGTTTATTCTGGCTGGGGTCGGGAACCTGGGACACAAGTTCCTTGGTCCGGGAGCCTGGTTTCGATTCTGGCGACACCCCTGGGCGAGTCAGGGGGGTTGGGGCTGAGCCATTGTCAACTTCTGCGCCAGATAGAAGAGAAGCCGCTGGTAAGGGAGAAATGGGGCGAGGGGCGAGGGGCTGAATCCGTTCAGGTAGGGTCGGCACTACCGGGGGAGGGGAGGGGATTTCGTCGGCTTTTGCAGATAAACTGCTCCGATCTGTTTTTTCATAGTCCGTTGCAAGATCCGGAGCCGCATATCCCTGCTGAATCGAAATCATCCATAGCAGCCCACTAGAAATCGAAGCCCCACACCTGAACCCTAAACGCTTGCTCTGCATTCGCTCGCCTCTATTAACTAAATCTGGCTAAAACTTTAGACACTAGTAGATCAAAACGAAAGTTTTGGAAGGGGGTAAAGGGGGAAACCCCCTTTTGGGGGCGAAGCCCCCACTTCCCCACGTTGCAAAATTTATGATTTGCAACACTAGATAAAAAACCACCGCATCCCTGAATTATCTGTGAAATTGGATATCTAGAAGAAAATAGTCGTTCCTATCCATCCAAAATGGGGTTAGAAGGCTGTCTCACAAGTCCTACCTCCCCCTTGCTAAAACCGCTTAACTAGATATTGCAAGCCAGTTTAATGTATTTAGGGAGTGGAAAAGAAATACCCGATCTGGAAAATTTATAAATCTGGCGGGCAGCTTTTCAGCCGATGATTCACCCTTTATTAGTGACATATCGTTAGTGACGTATCGTTATGCGCCGAACAAGCCATTTCAGCTTCATAATGCCCCCCTTTGTGTTGCCCTGGTTGGGGTTCCTGCTCGGACTATTGATTTGCAGTCTGCCGCTGATGGCAATGGCAATCGAGTTTAAACCTCCCAGACGGGGGGTCCCAGGACGTCGGGAAGGTGCAGGCACCCGTTCTCCCCAGGCTTGTGTTCAGGGTAATCTGCGGTTGACAGCCCTGATGCCGCCGACCAATCTAGGGTTGACTACGGCTGCCTATCCCCGCTTCTTCTGGTATATCCCAAAAACCCGTGCAAAACTTGCTGAGTTCAGCCTGGCTGAGATCAATGAGGCAACGGGATCGGTCAAAGTTCCAGTCTACAAAACGACCTTCGGCATAGCGGGCGTACCAGGAGTAGCCAGTCTGCCCCTGCCTCGCCATGCTACGATTCCCCCTTTAACGGTTGGGCAAGACTACCGCTGGTCCCTGGCGCTTATCTGTAATCCGGATCGGCGTGAGCAGGATATCAAAGTAGACGGATGGGTTCAGAGAATTACTCCAAATGCAGAGTTGACCGAAAAACTAGCCAAGGCAACTGCCACCGATCGCCCCCTAATCTATGCCAACAGCGGCATCTGGTTTGACACCCTCACCAGCCTGGCAGATCTGCATTGTGCCAATCCGCAAAATACTTCCCACTCCGCTAGTTGGGCCGAATTACTGAAGTCGGTGAAACTGGCGGCGATCGCTACCCAACCCCTGGTTCAGTCCTGTACTCCTGGTCCCTAAACCCGGTTCTTCTGCGGCCTTCACTGGAAGTTTTGTTCTATTTACTTTCAGAGTGTTGCCAAGGGCGATCGCTCTCCTCTACGCTTTGCAGGGAGCTTGTCGCGCAAAACCATGTCCTCTTCGCAATCCCTGTCTGCTAAAACACCCCATCGGCGCAAAAATCTTTGGTTTGAGCGGGGAATGGCGATCGTTGCCTCCGTCAACCTGGTGCTGGTGCTCTTCGACCTCACCTATGTTCCCCTTCGCAATTTTTGGTTACTGGGTAAGATCGAAGTCCTGTTTTGGAGCGTTCCAATTCCGCTGCCGCCCGCTCCCCCATTCTGCCATCCCAGCGGGGAAATGACCCCTGACAAAGCCACCCTCATCACCCAGTGCTACGACTGGGTCAAAGGCATCGAACCCCATCGGGATACAGAAAATTACCTGCGAACCGTGAAGCAGCTTGAACAGCAGGTACAACAGGTAGGGTTTAACTCCTTGAAATCGCCCCAGGTAAAAGCAACCCTGCAAGAACTAGAGCAACTCAGCGCTGACATGATTGCCACCAATCCATTTGAATCTGTTGGCAAAAGCGGCACCCTAGAAAAAATTAAAAACCTGATGCGCGACCACATGCGCGACAAAGTTCCCAAGGTTGGCGGCAAAAGATCTGCAACGGAGTCATTTAAGGTTTTTTGGAGTTTGGATTATTTAAACGCTACAAACTGGCAACAGGAAATGAACTGGTTTAACACCAATGTTCGGCCCTTGATGCAAACCAATTACTTCCGTTCAATTTCAGAAAATGGGGATTTTACCAACAAATTTTGGATACTGGATGCCCCCTTCTGGACGCTGTTTGTGCTGGAATTTTTCGGACGCACCTTTTACATCAGTCGTCGCCACACGGGAATTAGCTGGCTTGGGGCCATGACCTGGCGCTGGTACGATATCCCCCTGATTATTCCATTCGGTCTGGTTTTCCATAACTGGGCATGGCTACGGGCACTTCCCCTTGCCATTCGTCTGGATCAGGCAGAGTTGGTAGACATGAAACAGGTGAGGGCACAGGCAAGACAGGGATTTGTCGGCAGCATTGCCGAGGAGGTGACAGAAACCGTTGTCATGCAAGTGCTTGATCAAGTTCAGGGGGCAATTCGGCGGGGAGACATTGCCCAAGCCTTACTGCGACCCCGGACAGGAGATTGGGTGACGGTTAATAATGTGGATGAGCTTGCCGCAATTGCTTCATTGATGACGAACTTAACCGTTTATCAAGTGCTCCCCAAAATTCAGCCCGAACTGGAAGCTCTGTTGCGGCATAGTATTGATTATGCTCTCAATCAGTCGCCTGCCTATCAAGCACTCAAAAATATTCCTGGCGTCGGTAGCTTGCCAACTCAACTCACTGAGCAACTCGTTACAGAAGTGATTCAGGCAGCATACAAAACGTTAACAACAATGCTAGAAGATACTGAGGGTTCCACGTTAACCAAGCGCTTGATTGAGAAATTTACGCAAACCCTGGGAACCGAAGTACAACAACAAAATGTCGTTCAGGAACTACAGTCCTTACTGAATGATTATCTAGAAGAATTGAAGCTTAGCTACATTAAGCAGTCTACGGAAATCAGCGCTGATGCGATTCTGGAAGAAACCCGCCAACTCCGTCAGAGCATTGAGAAATAGCTTCATAATGCATCGCCGAGTCCTTGGACTGGCAAGTCGCAACCGTGCGAAACGCGATGCATCGGTGGGAAGATGAGGGGCTCATCAAGAGGGCCAGTTACCTCCGCTTTTCCGCTTTATAGATACGATCGCTGGTTTCAAACTGGTTGTGATGTCTTCACGTTTGATCTCTGCGGCAATCAGGGTTGGAGTCAGTCCCTCTTACCATCCGTCGCAAGCTGTCCCTTCAGGTCTTGTCCCAGGCTCTCTATGACCAAGCATATCACCATCAGTACGAGGATGACCCAGAGGGGATATGTTGGCTGAGTCCGATAGCCACGCATCTGCTGAAAATGGCTAAGACCGGGCCATCCACTGGGGCACTTCCCTCCTGGAGTCGCCTATTTAGTCGCTTCTAACAGGCGAGAGAAGTAGAATCTGGTCTTGGTCATGGCGTTGCGTTGAATCTTCCAGCCCTGGCTCTCCAGGATTTTTACCACGTCTGCTTCCCGGTGCAGGTAAGCGCGGGTCGCTTTACTGGGGCCAGGAAAGAAGTCCCCAATTTTTTTAAGCAGGCTATAGGCAAGGGTCTTGGGCGCAAAGCTGAGGATCAGGCGCGAGTCCGCCAGGGAACTCAGATGGGTAACCATTTCGGCAGCTTTTTCCTGGGGATAGTGGATCAACACATCCAGACAAATGACTGTGTGATAACGACCGCTTAGACTCTCCAAATCCTGAACCGCAAAGGTCGGATTTTCTGACTGACCAAGCGTGAGGGCGGCGCGTTCCCTGGCCTCACCCACCATTTTTTCAGAAATGTCGCCAGCAAATACCTTTGCGCCTGCTTTTGCCAGGGGGATGCTGAGGCTACCGACCCCACATCCGGCATCACAGATGGTTAACTCAGCCAATTTTTCGTCTGCGCTGAGCCAACCCAGTACAGTGTCCACTGTTTGCTGATGTCCATTGCGGATATCTAACTGGACTTTGTTAACTTCTCCATCACCATAAATCCTGCGCCAGCGATCGAAACCGATAGCATTAAAATATTCCCGAACAACGGTTTTATCGTCAGTGACAGTCATGACTTTGGCTTATGTTGAATTGTTTTAACAATTACTAATTACCATGCTGAGGTAACGGTTGCTGAGGAAATTTTAGGACACTTGCAAAACTCCTACCGATTGAAACTAAGTAGCTGGGCGCAATTAAATAAAAGATG
>JBAUTA010000923.1:0-1868 GCA_049581985.1 Kovacikia sp. | reverse complement strand
CGCTACTATCATAATAATTTTACGCTATAAGCGATTCATTGGAGCGTCCTTTCATGGCTCATTCATCCTTTCAGAATCACTCTGGACTCTCATTTAGTACAAAGTTAGCCTATGGAGCTGGAGACCTAGGGCCAGCTATTACCGCTAATGTTCTGAGCGTGTTTTTGCTAATTTTCTTTACAAATGTGGCAGGTCTAAAGCCTGGCTTAGCAGGCAGCGTTCTAATGATTGGAAAAATTTGGGATGCAATCAGCGACCCCATCATAGGGGTCATGAGCGACCGCACTCGGTCGCGCTGGGGCCGACGGCATCCGTGGATGATCTATGGTGCAATCCCCTTTGGAATCACCTTTTTTTTGCAATGGATTGTTCCCTCCCTCAATCAATGGGGATTGTTTGCTTACTACGTCGCTATCGGTATTATTTTCCATACCTGCTATACCGCTGTTAACTTGCCCTATACGGCACTCACTCCAGAGCTGACTCAAAATTATGATGAACGCACCAATCTCAATAGCTTTCGATTCGCTTTTTCGATTGGCGGCAGTATTCTATCGTTGTTGCTGGCAAAAGCCGTTTTCGATGCCTTCAAGAACAATCCTTTGCAGCAGTACCTTGTCCTGACGAGCATTTGTGCTCTGATTTCAACGTTGGCTCTGTATTGGTGCGTCATTGGAACGCGTAAGCGAGTTAAGGTCACAGAACAATATCGCTTACAAAACTTAGGATCTCAAGAGTCGTTGCCCTATCTAGAACAGCTTAAGATTCTTTTTAGCAATCGCCCCTTTGTCTATGTGATCGGAATTTATCTCTGCTCTTGGTTAGCTGTTCAAAACACTGTCGCCATTATTCCTTACTTCGTTAAAAACTATATGGGCTTGGGCGATCAAGACTTCATCAATATTATTCTTGCCGTTCAAGGCACGAGCATGATTATGCTGTTCGTTTGGACCGAAGTCAGTAAGAGGTTGGGAAAAAAGGCGGTCTATTTTATGGGCATGTCGCTCTGGATTGTTGCTGAGGTCGGTTTATTTTTTTTACAGCCTGGGCAAGTAGGAATGATGTATCTTCTGGCAATTATGGCAGGGTTTGGCGTTTCAACGGCATACCTGATTCCCTGGTCTATGATGCCCGATGTGATTGAATTGGATGAGTTGAATACCGGACAGCGCAGGGAAGGTATTTTCTACGGATTTATGGTGCTGCTTCAGAAAATGGCCTTAGCCCTCGGACTCTTTCTCGTTGGTTGGGTTCTACAGCAAACAGGGTTCATTGAAAGTGCAGCAGGCCAGCCAGCCCCAATTCAACCTGAATCTGCGCTAACGGCTATTCGCTGGATGGTAGGGCCTGCACCTTTGTTTATGCTATCGATCGGACTAGTGCTGGCGTATCTCTATCCCATCACAAAAGAAGTTCATGCAGAAATTCTACTAAGATTGTCAGAACGTAGGCAGCCGGATATTTCTGACCTCTAAGAATTTTGGACTTACGCATTGATGTCTGATTTTGGCACATTAACCGGAATGCGATCGCTCACATCCTCCGCCTCCCGCCGCTGCTCTCGCTGGCCTCCGAATTGCGAGAGTCCGACTTGGGCAGAACAGGCGCTAGACGATTCAGTTTTGCTGGATTACCGGAAGAGTGCGTAAAAGGCAAATCAAACTAAGATAGAGACTAAACTGTTCAGAGGCAATGCACAGGTCGTAATCATCACAACTGGGGCCAGGATGAACAGGATCATCTCAATGGTCGTCAGGGTTTTCATCATGGGTTTCTACTGGGGTGGTGACCTATTGAACCATCCAATTTCAGATCAAGTTCACGTCTGCCATCACTTCCATGATCGAAGGCCCCTTATAGGCCAGGGC
>JBAUTA010000922.1:0-4030 GCA_049581985.1 Kovacikia sp. | reverse complement strand
GGTTCAGTAATCGTTCACATCGAGCTAGAGCATCTTAAGCGAGTTTTGATTCCTGATTTGCCGCCGATTCGTCGGATTGCGATCGGTCAATTAATGTGCAAAGCAGGGGAATTACGGGATGAAGCGAATCAGCTTTTAGATGAAGCGGATCGGCTACTGCATGAGCGGTTGAATTTGCCTTATTTGAAAGACGTTGCTCCAACTGGAAATGCTTCTGCGATCGCCAAAATTAAAGCCTCTCAACTCATGGGGCGGTTAGAGGGTAGCTTTCATGACCCGGTGGCGATCGCGGCTGAAAAGCAGTTGAGTGAACTATCCGTTCAAGTAACTAAAGTAGGTGATTCAAAAGTTACTAAAGAGATTCGACCTATTACTAAATTCCGTAAACGAACCTACGTTGAAAAGGGCGGGATTCCCTTACTCAGTAGTAAGCAGATCTTTCAAGTCGATCCAGTCGATATTAAGCGTTTGGCTAAAGGTGCTCACACTAAGGATCTGCCTGAAATTCAACTACAAGAAAACATGATTGCGGTGACTCGCTCCGGCACGATTGGGCGAGTGCAGATTATTCCCGCCTACATGGCAAAATGGACTGCTAGTGAACATGCAACCCGATTTCTAGCCGCGAAAGGTATGAATGCAGGTTATCTCTATGCTTGGCTAGCTTCTGACTATGGATATTGTTTAATCGCTCGTAACTCTTATGGCTCAGTGATTCTTGAAGTTGACAAAGAGATGTTTTCCTCTGTTCCAATTCCACTCCCTGAACCCAAAATCAGAGATGAAATTGGCAATCTAGTTCTCAAAGCCAATCAACTCCGGGATGAAGCTTGGTGCAATGAGCAAGACGCAATTACCAGGCTCGAAAGCTGGATTGCTAATAAACCAACTGCTCCAGCCCCAGATGAATCCAGCCCCAATAAAATTTCCTTGAAAGATATAAAATACGATCCGAATGCGATCCCAATTTGGGAACTGGCTGCTCGAATTTCTGCTAAAGTGCCTGATGACGAATGGGCAAAAGTGCCATCTGATTTGTCACAGAGATTTGATTATTACCAGGGATTAAGGGACGATTCGTGAGGTTCATTTTTGCAGATACGGGCTATTGGGTTGCATTGTTAAACCCCGGTGACAACTTGCATCAAAAAGCGGTTAATCTGGCACAGGCTTTGCAGCCAGCTCATATTGTTACCAGTGAAATGGTGCTGACAGAAGTGTTGAATGATTTCTCAAAACGAGGCCAGTATCTACGAGATGTGGCTTCTGAGTTAATTCGAGATTTGCGTTCTCACCCCAACACCACAATTATTCCCCAATCCAGTCAGCAGTTTGAGCAGGCATTCAGCCTCTACACCCAACGCAAAGACAAGCAGTGGAGCCATACAGACTGCGTTTCCTTCAACATCATGGAAGAAAATGGGATTGCAGAAGCACTTGCTTACGACAAGCACTTTCCCCAAGCAGGCTTCACCGCTCTAATGCGAAACTGTCGGATGTGAGTGGAGGCGATTGTTTCCTACAGATAACCTTGCGGTTGCACCCCCACAAACACCCTGAAGCCGCATAATAAGCCCCAACTAATCACCCTAACTAATCAACTGAAGAACCCTCACTGCCACAGCCAGGCTTTCTTCATAGAGAACTTCCCGTCCCCAACGCTGTAACTGCTGGCTCAGCAGGAACTCTGCCTTCTGGTCGTTAATCGCAGTCACCATTTCTGTGCGTGCGGCCTGGGCACTACCGCCCGCTTCCATCCGCATGCACCCGGTTGTTTCAGAGCAGAGAATGGTGCTGCAATTGGCATTGGGATTGGTCGAAGAAAGACGCAGCCCGATCAGGTCCCCAAGAATTTCACCGGAATCAGCGGTTGGAATTGCGGCCAGTTCCGCTTCAATTTGCCGTTGATTCGGGCCTTTAAAGGTGATGTGTTTCAGGTCATAGTCGCCGCCGGTTTCCTGATAGGCGATCGGTTCCCACTTCAGACGGCTGGCAATCCATCCCAGAAACATGAGTGCCTGCGCCGCATTCCCTTTCTCGTAGTCGATCGTAATCCGGTCTATCTCACCAATATCTGCCCGTCGCTCTGGTGGGTCAAAGGTTTCGGCGGTCAACTCCTGCCAGGGTAAAAGCCGATGCCAATTGAGATCAGCAACAGAAATCCCCCTGTCAATCAGTTCTTGAATCTTGATAAATTCAGACTCCGGATCGCTGAAGAAACAGGAATCCATAATAATGCAGTGACAAGCCTCAACCACCTTCTTGAAGAGGTCTTGCTCTGGATTTGGGGTCGCTTTCCACCAAACGAATTTGGGCAGATTTTGGATCAGCAATGAGGCAGTAAGATCTCCAACCCGGTTGAGTGCGTCCTTTGTCCCTCGCAGGTTAACGTACTCAGAGCAAACCAGATTATCTCCCGTCACCTTTTGTACCGGGCAATAGGCAGACACTTCAGCCGTTACCCCCTTATCTTCTCCCAGGGTTGGGCACAGGGTAATAATTCGCCGGGGATTGAGGGCAGCGATCGCATCATTAACCGTAAACCCCCGCAGGTTAGGGTTAGAAAGAACCATCTGCTCTGGAGACAACTTTGCCACTTCTTTTCGCAACTGTGCCAGGGTCTCCGGGTCAACCCGTCCTGTAATCGGTAAATTATAGGCTCTCTGAGCCTCATTCACAGCAGCTTTTGTGATCGACCCGTGAATTCCATCTACTGGCCCCTCATAGAAGCCCAGAATTGCCAGTAATTGCTGAAATTCCTCCGGTTCATAAATCACCATACAGAAAGTAGAGGCCCTTGTCGCAATCAGAGCTGCACTGTCGCCACTCTGACTGTTCCAAATCGCATTCAACTCCTCCTCAATTTCGTAGAGAGAGACGTCTTTCGGTTTTTGCGGAGCAACGGCAGAAGTTGTAATCATAGGTTAGTAGTCAGGTGTCAGAGGTTAGTGGTCAGGTGTCATTGACTCAGGGAATAATCCTTAGTAATCAACCGTTGTAACAATGGGGGATGGGGGAGCTAGAAGCTAAAATTCAAAAGATAAAAAGCTCAAAAGATAAAAAACCCTCCCACCCTATCTTAAAGTCTTCGCCACTTGCGCCCGTCTCTGTTGAGCAACAGCTCAGATTCCACCGGACCCCAGGTTCCTGCCTCGTACAAGGGAATGGCATCCGGTTCGGCGGGAGCATCCCAAACCTGTAGAAGCGGCGTTAAGATGCGCCAGGATGCCTCAACCTCGTCCCCTCTGGTAAACAGGGTTTGATCGCCCAACATACAGTCAACCAGAAGACGGGCATAGGCATCGGTGTTGGGTTGCCCAAAGGCATTGTCATATCGGAAGTCCATATCGACAGGACGGGTTCGCAAAGAGTTACCCGGAGTTTTGACATCAAACCGTAGGGAAATGCCTTCATCGGGCTGAATTCTCAAGGTAAGCACATTGGGATTCATCTGCTGAGCGGCAGACTGGAACATCAGGAACGGAACTTCCTTAAACTGGATGGCGATCTCCGAAACCCGCTTCGGCATCCGTTTGCCAGTCCGCAGGTAGATTGGCACCCCTTTCCAGCGCCAATTGTCCACATAGAGCTTGAGGGCAGCATAGGTCGGTGTCGTTGAATCAGCCGCCGCCCCTTCTTCCTCGCGGTAACCTGGAACGGCATTGCCTTTCATCCAGCCCGCTGTGTATTGTCCCCGCGTTGCGGATTTGACCAGATCTTCCACATTTGCCAGCCGCGTTGCCTGTAATACCTTCACTTTCTCACCCCGAATGCTGTCAGCATCAAGGGAGTTTGGTGCTTCCATGGCGGTCAGACAAAATAACTGCATCAGGTGGTTTTGCACCATATCACGCAGTGCTCCGGACGTCTCATAGTAGCCAGCCCGACCTTCCAGCCCAACAGTTTCAGCAACCGTGATTTGAATATGATCGACAAACTGGCGATTCCAGAGCGGCTCAAAAATAGCATTGGCGAACCGGAATACCATCAGGTTCTGGACGGTTTCTTTGCCCAGGTAGTGGTCAATCCG
>JBAUTA010000921.1:0-2395 GCA_049581985.1 Kovacikia sp. | reverse complement strand
GAGTAACCCCATTCGTTGTCATACCAGGAAACAATTTTGAAGAAGTTGGAATTGAGTTCAATTCCGGCTCCTGCATCGAAAATACTGGAGCGGGGGTCTGTGCGAAAATCCATTGACACCACTTCTTCATCGGTGTAACCCAGGATGTCTTTGAGTCCTCCTTCGGAGGCTGCTTTCATTGCGGCACAGATTTCTTTATAGCTGGTGGGCTTCGTGGTCTTAACGGTCAAGTCTACAACAGAAACATCTGGGGTTCCGACGCGAAAAGCCATCCCAGTCAGCTTTCCCTTTAATTGGGGAAGCACGAGGGCAACGGCTTTAGCGGCTCCGGTGGAAGCGGGAATAATGTTTTGAGAGGCACCCCGACCACCGCGCCAGTCTTTTTTGCTGGGGCCATCCACGGTCGGCTGGGTTGCGGTCATGGCGTGAACGGTGGTCATTAACCCTTCTGAGATGCCAAAATTATCATCCAGAACTTTGGCGATCGGGGCGAGGCAGTTGGTGGTGCAACTGGCGTTGGAAACGATCACATCTTTAAGGGGATCGAAGTCGTGATGATTTACCCCCACCACAAAAGTGCTGACCTTATCCGGATCCTTAGTCGGAGCGGAAATTAACACCCGTTTTGCGCCTGCTTTCAGGTGCTTAGATGCGCCCTCAAAATCGGTGAACAAGCCGGTGGATTCCACGACATAATCCGTATTATGCTCCTTCCAGGGTAATTCTTCCGGGTTCCGCACCGAAAAGGTGGGAATGAACTTACCATCGACCACAAACCCATCCGGCTTGGCTTCAACGGTACCGTGATAAGTCCCATGGGTAGAGTCATATTTCAACAGATAGGCCAGGTTGTCGGGCGGTACCAAATCATTGATCCCAACGAACTCAATGTTGGGATTTTTGATGCCTGCCCGGAAAACCAGGCGTCCAATCCGACCAAATCCGTTAATTCCAATTTTAAGCGTCATGGTTAACTCTCCTTTGTTGAACTGGGGTATGGGTTACGGGGTACGGAACAGAGGAACCACACCCCAGATTCCACATCCTTATTTGAACGCCGAACCTCCGGCGAACTGGGCAGCTTTGCCCAATTGCCGTTCGATTCTCATCAGCTGGTTGAATTTGGCGACGCGCTCACTACGGCAACCCGAGCCTGTTTTGATCTGTCCGGCACTGGTGGCTACGGCAAGATCTGCGATCGTGGTGTCTTCAGATTCACCAGAACGGTGGGAGGTCATAAATTTGTATTTGTACTTTTTGGCGAGTTCGATCGTGTCCAGGGTTTCGGTGAGGGTGCCAATCTGGTTGACCTTGATCAAGATGGCATTGCCGATGCCAGCGTCGATGCCTTTGGCGAGAATGGCAGCATTGGTACAGAAAAGATCGTCGCCGACCAGTTCAACTTTGCCGCCGATCGTATCTGTCAGTAGTTTCCAACCATCCCAGTCATTTTCACCCATGCCGTCTTCAATTGAAACAATTGGGTACTGATCGACCCAGGACTTCCAGAGGGCGACCATCTCCTCCGAGGTTTTGGTTTCCTGGGTGGACTTAAAGAAGAGATATTTGCCGTCACGCCAGAGTTCACTAGTTGCCGGGTCGAGACAGATAGAAATATCTTCTCCGGGCTTATAGCCAGCGGCAGTAATGGCTTCCAGGATGACTTCGATCGCCTCTTCGTTCGATTTCAGGTCGGGGGCAAACCCACCTTCATCCCCAATCCCTGTGGCATAGCCTTTCTTATGCAGGATGGATTTGAGGGCGTGGAAGGTTTCTAACCCCATGCGAATCGCTTCAACAAAGGAGGGCGCGTTGTGGGGAGCAATCATATACTCCTGAAAATCCACGGTGTTCTGAGCGTGGGCACCGCCGTTGATCACGTTCATACAGGGAACGGGCAGGAGGGAAGCATTGGTGCCACCCAGATAACGGTAAAGGGGCTGTTCCAGGGCGATCGCGGCTGTTTTAGCGACTGCCAGTGAAACTGCCAGGATAGCGTTGGCCCCCAGGGTTGCTTTATTGGGCGTACCGTCGAGTTCAATCATGGCGTAATCGATCGCCCGTTGCTGGGTGACATCCATGCCAATCAGGGCCGGGGCAATCTTGCTGTTGACGTTTTCCACAGCCTTGAGGACGCCCTTACCGCCATACCGACTTTTATCACCATCCCGCAGTTCGATCGCCTCTTTTTCGCCCGTGGAGGCTCCGGAGGGCACGATCGCCGAACCGCTGGTGAATTCATCTTCCAGCACGACCCTGGCTTCCACCGTAGGATTGCCGCGAGAGTCGATTACTTCAGCAGCGGTAATTTCTTTAATACGCATGAGATGGTTAACTCCTTTAGTCCAATTTGGTTGCTGGATACGGGATACAGGGTACAGGGTACAGGGAGTTG
>JBAUTA010000920.1:0-4482 GCA_049581985.1 Kovacikia sp. | reverse complement strand
TTGCGGTACTCTCGTAGAAACTCGCCACTTTCGCGATCAAACATCAATAGCTTAGATTTGCGGAGAATCAGAAATCGGGCAATCAAGCTGCGATAGCCTTCGACCATTTCACCGTTTTGAAAGGTTGTTGTGTGCAGCGACCATTCATCGGTGGGGGTGAAATGAACGGCTGACCTATTTTCGGAAGTGATGAAGAAACCGGATTGATCTGGGTCTTGATGGTTGAGCATTTGCAGGTAGGGGAGCGACTCTCGACCCTGCTCAAATTGCTCGGAATCAAACTCATCTCGTTGAGTAGGTGCAGGAAGGTGTCCGTTGTGTTGAATTGTTGATGCTGTGGAGTTTGTCATGATGAATCCTGGAATGGAAATGAAGGGACAAGAAATTGGGGCAAGGCTTAAATGCTTGCCCCATTGAGATTAAGTTTGGAAACTTAGAACTCATCGAAGAGAGATTGGGATTGATAGAAACACGGATCTGGAGTGTCTACAAATCCAAACGCGAAATGTTGCCTGGAGGTGTAATGCTGAATCCTTTTGGTTTCTGGGTCAGTAGGAAGCTCCTTAATTCCCGCTAAATACCCATCCAGGTAAACTGGCTCGTTGAATTCCGGCATCCGACCAAAAGCTGCATCTGTTTTACCTTCCAGGAAGCGATCGTAAAGTTCCTGCCGAATGCGCTCCTCACGTTCATCGCGTTCTTGGACTAAACAATCATCGATAAATGCCATGATGAAATTACTCCTTGTGAGTCGGGAGAGTGTCGAAGTTTCTCAGGCTGGACACTCTCTTGTTTACAAATAGAGAGATGCACAATGATTTCGTGACGGCTGGGTTATCGCCTCGCGGCGTTCATGACCAGTTCTGCGGCGGAGTAGCAATCTCCTTTTCAGCAGGTTCCCCGTACTTCTTGGCTCCGGCGTCCTATCTCATTGTCCATGAATATATTATAGCCCACGTATACGCGGGTTACACATCCTGAGACAAGCCTTTTTGATTTGAATTCCTGATCGAAAGTTGCGTATACGCGGGGTTCAATAAGTTTTCCTGATCGCTGAATCCTTTAAGAACCCCTGTATACTGAGGAGCGACTGGAACTGCTTTTCCTTTCCAATGAGCGATCCCTCTTTACGCCGCGATTATCTAACCCGCTTCCAGCAGCAGGGTGAAGTTGCTATGGCAAAAAGTCCCCTCAGCGTGCGGATGCCAGAGGATATTGACGAGATCGTGCGGGCCAAGAGCGATCGCACGGCATGGCTGCGTGATGCCATTTTTGAAAAGCTGTGGCGTGAGGGAAATTTACCAGCGCGTTATCATCAACTGATATCTGGAAGTCCTGAATCATAATTGATTCAATCAAATGGTTGTTTAACTAACTTTACCCTTTGTGCACTTTGACCTTCACCTGAGATCCGTGGTTCGTGAGCAACTCCAGGACATTACTGGAGCAATGCGGTACTGGCAGATACAGTCTCGAATCGGGGAAGAAGAAGCTGAGCTAATTCGGGAGAATGTTTGCTGCTTCAACCACTCAACAAATTGTAAGAATCTGCTCGTTGCTGGAGTCGATGGTAGCGGTGTCTTTCCCCTGGTCAGCTACGCAGATTCGTTTGTCTATCTCTCAGTGGCACAGGGAACGGTTTACGAGGCAGATCGGCTGACGGGCTTGAAAGAAGTTGCGCCAGTTCCTGACCCATTGCTTGAGTTTCACTGGATTCCTGAGTCTGAGGTAGAGGGCAATCGTGCCATTGCTGAGGCTTTGTACAAGTTAGCAGGCAAGCCCTTAGATGAGGTTATTCAACAGTCTGATTATCAGGCGCTAAAACGCCAAGAAATCCGTAAGAGTGATAGCTTACAAGAACTTTTGAGTGGGCTTATTTTGCCTCATGCCAGTGACGTTGGTAACTTAGCCATTCAGTTACGTTCGACGGCTGAAATGGGTGCAGCCTTACGGCTGATTGAGGGAGACTCTAACCTTCGCTTTCTGCTTGTGGATACGACTTTTGCTCTTCCACTGGTTTCCTCAAAGACAAACTCACTCTTCCACGAACACCTGAAGCGATTGTGCTGTGTCGAAGCCTGCCGTCGTCAGATTGGTTTCTTTGCTCTCTCCAAGTCCCATGGACTACCTGCGATCGAGACCCTAGAGGTGTTAGTACGAGACTTGCAAGGGCTGGAGTCGGGCAAAACGGCGGAGCATTGGTTTCTGCGGATTCCAGAGGTGGAGCGGGATGGATGGAGTCTGTCGTTGACGGAGGGGAGGCGTATTCCACCTCCAGGAGCCGTGTCTTACCTCGTCAGGTTTCACCGAACAACTTCTGTGCTACGGCTAGATATGGATCGGAGGTATTGGGAACAGGTTGTCCAAGGTGAGACTGAGGCAGAAACACGAGAACGAGAACGACAGATCTTTGAAAACCTTGACTATACTTGCCACGATCAGCGGGTCTATGGGTATCCCTATCCAGTCAAGGCAGCCCACGATCGCGCATCTCTAACGGAACCAGAGCGTGTGGCTTTTCGAAAACAGTTGATTGCGGAAGCTGTAAAACAAGGGATGAGTCCGATGTTGTTTCGTGATCCGTCGCAGGCTACTGGTCATCGGTAGGAGGAACTATGTATCAGATGGAGGAACTCCTCGGCTTATTAAACACTCGCTTTGGTGTTCTGTCGGAAAGTGACACGCACCAGCTTACGGTGATGGCAAGAAACGCGGATGTGGCAGTGGGGGACTTGTTTTTGTTGCCCAGCAAACGGGGTGCACGCGATCGCTTCTATATCTTCCGCACAACTCAATACGCCAATATTATGAATCGGGCTTTGGAGATGGATGACATTGCCCGCAATAAGCTAACGATGCCAGATTCCTACTTGAGTCAAGATTTGGCTGAGGAGTTGCTGATCCGATTAGTGGGAATTGTTTTAGGTTACTCGGAAGTCGGGGAGGAGGGGTGGACGTTTCATAAGCCTCGTCGGTTGCCAGACCATTTAGCCGATGTGTTTCGGGTTGACACCGATAGCCCACAGGTTGCTGAGGTGATGCAGACGCTCTTAGGTAGCCAACTTGGGCAAGAGGGATTGTGTGTAGGAGATTTGTTGGCAGGTGAGCAGGCAATACGGGGGGTCAAAGTATTTTTACCTGCCTATGCGCTGTCTCATCATCTGGGGGTATTCGGACGGACGGGATCTGGGAAAAGCAACCTGATGATGGTGTTACTGAAATCTGCGATGGATTACAACCAAACGCTGATGCAGCATAAGAAGAAATCTCCAGTGAGCATGTTGGCGATCGACCCGCACGATGAGTTTCGCTTCTGGCATAGAGCCGTTGGAGGCAAGGACGGCATTCACGGCATTGTGAAGGGTTACTCACCTGAGGAACGGCAGACCTTGATCGAACCGTTCTACTATCTGACCGCACGGGAGGTGGGTGAGGAGGGTTTAGAACGACAAGTCATATTATCCAGGGCAGACGTGTTGCCGGATGACCTCAGCAGCATCAGCGAGTTTAGTGAGCAGCAGGTGGCGTTTGCGCAACAGCAGTTTGCCCTGTGGGGAGAGCAGTGGATTGGGCGAGTGCTGTTAGGGGATACGCAGGGGGGAGCCGGAGGCTTTGAAGGGAATGTAGACTTTTTGTCGGGAACCGTAGCAGCCGTTCAGCGCAGGCTAAGTTTTTTGCGTCGGGGACAGACGAGGCTGTTCTCACCCTTTGACCCGGATGCGGGGTACGAGTACGAGTCGTTGTTGCCAGAGATTTTGTGTGCCTTGGAGCAGGGTCGGATTTTGATTGTGGATACGACGTTGATGGGAGAGATGGAGCAGTTTTTGCTGACGACGGTGGTGGCACGATCGCTCTTCACCCTACGACGCACGTTACGGAGTGTGGCAAGGGTGGATGAGCTACCCCGTGCAATTCGGCAGGCGTTTGGGAATGATGATGAGCAGGGACAGGTGGGGCTGCGAACTTTGGCAGATGAGCTTGTGCGACGGGTAGAGGATGGGCGGTTGCCCTATGGAGAGGGAGGTGTGTTGAAAAGCCCAGACCAGTTGCCATATGTGAATGTGGTTGTGGAGGAGGCTCCCAGTGTGCTGAACCCACAACGGATGCGGTTTGGCTCGGTATTTCGGGATATTTCGCGGCAGGGACGGAAATTTGGCATTGGGCTGACGGTGGTGAGCCAGCAGGTGAGTGAAATTGATGACGGGGTGCTGTCGCAGATTAATACAGAACTGGTGATGGCCCTGGGCAATGAGCTAGAGCGGAAAGAGGCCGTACGAAATGCGTCGGCAGACTTGTCGGGGTTTGAGCGGGAGTTACAGGTGATGGGGAAGGGGCAGGTGATCGTGTCAGCCTCTTATAGGGATGTACCGCTACCTGTGCAAGTGCCAGAGTTTGATGAGATTTAGAAGGAGTTCTTCTCTAACAATTGCTGAAGGGCTGCATGAACCAGTTCAGAGAGGCTTTCAGGTAGAACTTCAAACG
>JBAUTA010000919.1:0-4942 GCA_049581985.1 Kovacikia sp. | reverse complement strand
CTACCTCTTACTGTTTGGTGATTACCCTTTTAAGGGCAAGTGGGTTGGACCTGGCGACTCTCCCCCTCCCAATGAGTTGCTCCGCAATGGCTATTGGTCCTATGCCCCAAACAGTTTGATTCAACCGGGACCCCTGACCATTCCCCTGGATATTGTCCATCCAGAAATCCGGCGGTGTTTTCTACGCTGTTTCAACGAAGGGCATGTTAATCCTGAACTACGCCCTACTCCGGCAGATTGGGTGAATGCGTTGAAGCTGGCACGGTCAGAACTGAAAGCCTGTAAAAAGGTCAAAAGTCACACCTACAGCCAAACCTATGGCAAGTGCTATTGGTGCGATCGTAAAGCTACCCTGAGCGTCGATATTTTTCCCTCAGCCACAAAAGCTCCTTACCCATCTGCCAATCAAGTTGCAAAGAGAATCAAAGGGATTGCAGACAAAATCAGGCAGCAAAAGATTGTCCAACCAGTGGCCACAAACTTAGCGAACCCAATCAGTAAGGCTCTTCAGAGGGCGAAACTTCTGACACAATCGTCTAAAAGTCAAGGGGTTACCCTAGCTCCCACTGCCCGTCCCAATCTAACCCAAACTTCCCCTTCTTCCAGCAGATCTTCCCTTAGTTTAGTGACCGTTGGAACAGGGATAGTGGCTGTGTCAGGGGTGTTTGCCCTGTTGATTTTCTTGAGCCAATCTAAAATTGACGCAAATGAAATTGGGTTAACAGTAGTAGGAGTTTTGCTGAGCTTGGGATTGGTCGCGATCGGATTTCTATGGCTCAGAGTGATGGATCGATATAATCCGTAAAGGAAATAGGGGGGAGGTAGGGTTTCCAAGCCCAGAATTCTAAAAGGAAGGGCTAAGCAGAAACACTCATCGTTGCCTTACCACGTCATAAAATCCCCCCGCTCTATCCTTTTCCCTCTGTCAACGTAGATAACCTGAGGCTGTGATTGCCCTATGCTCCGCTGGAGTTTACCCAAAGTCCCGACCGCTCCATTTTGTCCCTCGGAAGTTCAAGGATCGGTTCAAATTCCCTCAACAGGAAGCTCCTGGCGCAAGTTGTTGGCGTTTCTGGGGCCGGGACTGCTGATATCCGTAGGGTACATGGACCCCGGAAATTGGGCAACCGACATTGAAGGGGGGGCCCGGTTTGGCTACAGCCTTCTGAGTGCGATCTTTCTCTCTAACCTGATTGCGATTTTGCTGCAATCCCTCTGTGTGCGGCTAGGCATTGTGGCTGAGCGAGATTTAGCGCAGATTTGCCAGCAATCTTTCAAGCGCTCGGTAAATCTGATGCTGTGGTTTTTTGCAGAAATTGCGATTATTGCCACTGATTTAGCTGAAATTCTGGGTAGTGCGCTGGCATTAAACCTGTTATTTCACTTGCCGCTTGTCTGGGGGGTCTGTCTTACAGGCTTTGATCTGATTATTGTGCTGTTGTTGCAGGGCAAGGGTTTTCGTTGGTTAGAAGCGATTATTTTGGGGCTGGTTGCCACGATCGCCCTCTGTTTTCTGATGGAAATTCTGTTTTCCCAACCCAATTGTTTACTAGCAGTCCTCAGGTAATGGGCAAATTCGCTAATCCCCGCTGGGTGAAAGTGTTGGCGTGGGCGATCGGACTGGTAATTTTAGGTCTGAATATCTGGCTATTGGATCAATTGCTGATCGGTGGCGGAAGTTAGGACAGGATGAGGGGAGTGTAAGTAGCTGGGTGCTCCTTTTGATTCTCCATCCCTGCCCAAATCGGACTACCCATATTTTAATTTGCATAGGCCCCCCGCTTGTTCTTCGGGTAATCTGCTAAAACAGCGAGAATTGCCGGAATCCTACCCGTTGCTTGGGTATCTTCTATTGACAAAGAAAATTGATATATAGCCGTAGCCATAATGTTTAGGACGGGGTGCAGGGGTGGAACCCCTGGCTGGGGGCAACGCCTCCACTCCCCCCTGAATCCTCTGTCCTAATCAACCTGGCGACAGCTATAAATGGAGAAACTCAACTGAACGTTGATGAGACAAGAGGAGAATCCAGTTTTTTGGATTTTCCGCTTCTCGCTTTTCATTCCAATTAAAAAACAAACCCAACAGATGAAAACGGGGGATAAGGGTTTCACCTCTGGCGGGGGATTCCATCTCCCCACCCTTGTTAGAACCCTTTAATCGTTAAGTTGAGATCATTTACCTTTTCTTCTCAAAACTTTTTTCACGTCTACGTAATCAGAGGGATTAACAATGACAATTGATTACACCAAGGCCCTGAAATGTGCAATTTTTAGCCAGGAGGTATACCAAGACTTTGCTCATGTTACCTTTGCCGGCTTGGCAGTAAAACCTGTCTTGATTAGTCAAGATCAAACCGACACTCAGTGCGCCATATTACCCGATGGGGCAGGAATTACCATTGTGTTTCGAGGCAGTGAATCCAAATCTGACTGGGAAACTGACTTTGATACCCCTCAGGAACAGGTAAAATTTGACCAGCAAATTATTCGGGGAGAAATTGTTTCTAATCAGGAAAAGATTTATCCCTATCCGGGGGATAGTAGCTCTGGGGCCCTGATGCATCGGGGATTTGTTAAAGCCTATTTTTCCGTGCGGGATAAAATTCATGAATATATTAGGACCCATGAAATCTCGATCGTTACACTAACAGGACACAGCCTGGGCGGAGCCCTGGCAACCCTATGTGCTGTCGATATTCAGTACAACTTTGCTAGTAAGGTTTCCATAGAAATATATACTTTTGGTGCGCCAAAGGTAGGCAATGACGGTTTTCGAGATTCCTTCAACAAACGGGTTCCTAATAGCTACCGATTTGTTCATGGCATGGATATTGTTCCCGAGATCCCAAGATGGTGGCAGGGTTATCGAGCTGTCGATCAGGAAGTTCGAATCGGCCAACGGTTTAGCTTTAGTTTTCTATCTCAGCGGTTTAAAGATCACGCCCTCGATCGCTATATCAGCACTATAAAAACAAAGGCAGGTTAGGTATGAAAGTAAACAATCTTTTTTGAACCTCGATCGAGAGCCTATTTAGAGTGTGATATAGCCCTTTTCAAGGGTGTGAGATACAGTGAGGGTGCTTCGCGCCCCACTGTGCTTCACATTTCTGTACTTCACCCAAGTGCAAACCGCTATAAGTAGTTAGGCAATTAGAGTAAGGATGATTTTGGGGATGGAGAGGACTGAGATATTCGGCTCGACTGTGCGCTCGTCGAACATCTCAACCGAACGGTGGACCCTTTGCCTGAGTGCAACACCCCCATTCTCCTATCGGTAACCTTCAGGGTTTAAACAGGATTGCTGTTACGTAGCGAATATTTCAAATTTTCAAGCCACTTCAAGTTTTTCAGCCTTCAACAACGGAAACCCCATTGCTTCCCGCTGTTTCAGATAAAGCTGGGCTACCTGCCGTGCCATTGTCCGGATCCTGCCGATATAACGGGTCCGCTCCGTCACCGAAATGACACCCCGCGCATCCAGCAAGTTAAAGGTGTGGGAACACTTCAGCACGTAATCCAGCGCAGGCAAAACCAGCCCCTTTTCAACCAACTGCCCTGCCTCCTGTTCATATAGCCCAAATAGGGTGAACAGCATTTCCGGATTCGATGCCTCAAAATTATACGTTGAATGCTCAATCTCTCCCTGGAGATGGACATCCCCATAGGTCACCTGCTGATTCCACTGAATATTGGTAAAGGCGTTGACCTCCTGTAGGTACATGGTTAGCCGTTCCAGCCCATAGGTAATCTCGATTGACACTGGACGACAATCAATCCCCCCACATTGTTGGAAGTAGGTAAATTGAGTAATTTCCATTCCATCCAACCAGACTTCCCAACCGACGCCCCATGCTCCTAACGTCGGTGACTCCCAATTATCCTCCACAAACCGGATATCGTGATCCTCCGGGTGAACACCCAGCGCCCGCAGCGAGTCCAGATAGACATTCTGAATATTATCTAGAGACGGCTTAATCAACACCTGATATTGATAATAGTGTTGATAGCGATTTGGATTCTCCCCATACCGCCCATCTGTGGGTCTCCGACACGGTTCCACATAGGCTACTGACCACGGTTCAGGACCGATCGCCCGCAGAAATGTATGCGGACTCATCGTACCTGCCCCCTTCTCCGTGTCATAAGGCTGAACGATTAAACAGCCGCGATCGCCCCAAAACTGATGCAGCGTAGCAATCACCGTTTGAAAATTCACAACGTTACCCTTCCAAACCCTTCCAAGCAGTCCACAACACATTCCATATTGTCGCTCAAAGCGAACTACATAGAGCCTTTCAGGGGAATCAAAAAAAGTTTGATCAGATGCTTGACACGACGAGGGGGCTTAGCTATATTAGATAAGCGCGGTTGAGAGAGCCAAGCGAAAGCGAAGCGACCTTAACGGCCCGAACCTAGAAAAGTTAATAGTTTGAAAGCCAGAATAGCATCTAAACCTCGTTAAGAGAATAGGGCTTTAGGGAATTAGTCATTAGTGATTAATTTGTCTAAGGTTTTGGATTAAATAGAGAACCGGGAAGACAAATTTCCGGGAGCCGACGAACGCACTCTGTGCAACATCATGGAGAGTTTGATCCTGGCTCAGGATGAACGCTGGCGGTATGCTTAACACATGCAAGTCGAACGGAGTCCTTCGGGACTTAGTGGCGGACGGGTGAGTAACACGTGAGAATCTACCTTCAGGTTGGGGACAACAGCTGGAAACGGCTGCTAATACCCGATGTGCCGAGAGGTGAAAGGCTTGCTGCCTGAAGAAGAGCTCGCGACTGATTAGCTAGTTGGTGGGGTAAAGGCTTACCAAGGCGACGATCAGTAGCTGGTCTGAGAGGATGATCAGCCACACTGGGACTGAGACACGGCCCAGACTCCTACGGGAGGCAGCAGTGGGGAATTTTCCGCAATGGGCGAAAGCCTGACGGAGC
>JBAUTA010000918.1:0-5019 GCA_049581985.1 Kovacikia sp. | reverse complement strand
CCAGAAATCTCTGATGCGGTCAGGGGGATTACCTGATCAGAAACGATACCCTAATCCTGCCTGGATGCTAAGAGCAGACGCCGGACTATTTTTATAGGCATCGATTCCCCACTTAACATCGCCGTAGCCAACAATGTAATCACCAATGCCCGCTTCTGCACCTGCCATGATCACGGCAGCATCTCGATTGCCCAAGGGGGTTGGCTTTCCATCTTTTTGTACAAAAGAGTAGCCAGCACCTAAATAAACATTGGTATTGTTGGCAACAGGAACGTCGTAGGTAAGCGCTGGTATAACAGTGCTGTTGTTGCCCGTAAACAAGACTGCTCCCCGCACCGAAACAGGAACAGACGGGATTGCAACTCGTCCCTGGATATTACCGCCAAACGTAGCAGCATCTCCGTTTTGCCCGCCATTGGTAACACCAGCCGCAATCCCAGCACCCACATAGCTGCCATCGAAGTAGATTGGTTTAGCGGAAGCAGCACCAGTGAAGAGAAATGCAGGGACGATCGCCAGCGTTGATAGAGCGGTCACTCCTAGAGGAAGCGCTTTGCAAATCGCAGTAGAGATCTTTAGAGGGAGTTGCATTAGGATGTCCTTCCAGTCTTGGGGTTTACTGAATCAGGAATATAGGGGTAAAGGGAGATAGGTTTAAAGTCGAAGAATTGGTTGAGCAAGTTCCAGCTTTCTAGACCTTGATACCACACAAATTTGGTTTCAGAACAAAGTTTCTCAAGAGAAATCGCTCATACCAATTTAAATAGCGAACAGGGCAGCTTGGGGACAGGGTGCGGGGTGGAACTCCTGGCTGGGGGTGAAGCCCCCACACCTCCATCTGCAACCTTCATTTTTTAAATTGGTATAACAACAAGCGATAGAGCCAGCAACTAGCGACGCATTGATGGGTATCGTGATTAAGAAAACGTAGGTCTTAGCCTGTCTCTGGTCATCAGGTCTGGGCTTGTATCCCGCTCAAAGAGTCGGGCAATCTACAAGCACCTTAACGCATAGTCGTCTCCTCTGTTGTACTTTGTCCGTCTCCCCATAATGTCATGGCAGCGGACGGACGAGAAACGCTGGTTTGAGTTGTTTGCAACACCAGGTTGCTAGCCACTGCTGCATTTTGCCGTAATACCCAGGGGCGAATTGCAAGAGCCTTTGTCGGCACTAGATTTTAACTGTTCAATTGCAGCGTCGATAGTTTTAGCGATGTTAATTTTCATTAAATAAAAATTATTCAATTGTTTTTTGGGTAGATGATGTCGGTGCATGAGAAAAATCACCTCCAAGTTACTATTCACGAAACCTTTCAGTGCACGGTGCAGGGAGAGGAATTTTGGGCAGATACTCTGGCAGATTTTATTCGCCTTTCAGGTTGTCCAGTTCAGTTCCTTGGCGTCGTACAGGCTACAGTGATGGTGGAAAAAATACACCTGGAGAACTGAAGCCATTCGCTGAATTGCTCAAGGAATTAAAATCTCCTAGAGTCGTTATTAGTGGAGAAGAGCATTTCATTCACAAGCAGTTGTCCAATCTTATACAAGCGTTATTGGATACTGGCAGACAGGTCAATATTGAAATATCTGGGGCCTTCTGACAAGAGCTACCAGCTTCAACCTGAATCACACTTTCCCCAAAGCAACATATCAGCCCCAACTATCCAGTTAAGGGCCGTTTTGGGAACATACCGATGAAATTAAATTTGTGATCAGCACTGGTCAGGAATTGGATTTTTATAAGGATCACCTCCTACCAGTCAACGATCGCCCTATTTTTTACAGCCAGAATGGCATGTCCGGGTTCGCAGCATTTCCATCATTTTAGGTTTACTTCAGCAAAACCGAAGTTGCAGACTCTCATTGCAAACCCATAAGGTCTATTGTCAAGGTTTCCAACTTATTACGGCAAGCAATGCAATTGCTTTGGGGTAATTTACTCCACTCTGAAGGAATGCAAGAGCCCTCAGAACGGGTCGCACGCCACTGGTTATCTCCTGGTTACTCTTGGTTAGCGATCGCCTAAGCGCTATTGTCCCTAGCTTGGCGAGTATAGCGTTCACCAATGGATTGTGTATCGTTCACCAATGGATTGTGTACCAGTGGGGCATAGTCCCACGCAGAAATAGAAATCTCCGCATCCTGTTCAAATCCCAGAAAGGAGCGCTATAGCTATGGAACTAGTGTTGCAAACACTAAATTTTGCAACATCCGGGTTTGGGGGTTTCGCCCCTAAGAAAGGGTTCTAACCCCTCACCCCTTTCAAAACTTTATGTTTGTTGTATTAGCCCGGTAACTGATTTGGTTAATTGTGATTTCAGTCAACAAAATTTAGGAGACCAATCTCACTTTTCGAGATAACAGGATCACTGGATGTAGGGCTAAATCGCACAGGCTGATATAGGCTTCCATCACCACTAGCCAGACAAGCATCCGGCATGATTAAACTGACAAACGACAAGGAAAAGCCCCCACCATGAAACCTAATCAAGATTCGATTTATTCGACCCTCTCGGTTCACCAATGGTCACTTCATTGTTCTTTTAAAGAACCTGTTCAAATGATTGCTGGGAAACTACGGATGGGAATTCAATCAAGGCTGACTTCTCAATCCCAGCAATTGCAAACTGACTATGTAGAATCATATCGGATTGATTTGAACCACTGCACTCTCCATAATGCCGTGCAACAGATATCTATTGATAGTCAAGCTGATGTACCGTTCATCATCTGGCTATTTGAAAATCCTAACAGCCCGATCGCACTTCCCGGTAAAATTGACCTCTACGGGCACGATTGCATTCATGCCATCCTCAATCGGGAATCGCATGCCCTTCCCGAGGAAGCTTTTGTGCTTGGTTTTACCATGGGCAATGATGCTCAAGCTAATTGGCTGCATCAACTTCTATATAAGTTAGTTTCATCAACTCTGTATCCCAAAAAGTATCGTTTTTCCTGGAAGCACTTCCAATTCTTTGATGCGGGGTTTAATTACGGTCGATCGCTTCAGTTCAAAAATCTAAACCGAATTAGCTTTAGTACCTATCAGAACTACCCTATTACAGAACTTAGACAACAGTTTGGATTGATTGACTGTAAGGATTTGGGGGGATGAAAGTGGTTGTAAGGAGATTACAGAACTTAGACAGCAGGTTGGATTGATTGACTGAAGAAGAATTGACTTAAAGGACATTAAATATGCGAATTCCCCGTAGTTGGTTTCGTCCTGGAGATATTGATGGGCTGGTTGCCTTGGGTTTAGAAAATTTCATCCAAGTGATTCTGATTGCCACCCTATGCCGGGATATGCTCAACTTTCCAGACTGGTTGATCTATGGACGAATCCTGCCAGGAGTAGCCATTAGCATGATTCTGGGCAATGTTTATTATGGTTGGTTAACGCTTCGGGAGGGTAAACGGCAGGGCCGAGCGGATATGACCGCCTTACCCTTTGGGTTAAATAGTGTCACGCTGTTTGCGTACATTTTTCTGGTCATGTCGCCCATTCATACCCTGGCGATCGCTCAAGGCATGTCGGTTGATCAAGCTGCCGAGATTACCTGGCTGTCCGGACTGGTTGCCTGTTTAGGGAGTGGAATTTTCAAACTGCTGGCGTTGGGAAGTGTCCGTATCTTGCAACGCTACATCCCCCTTGCAAGCCATCTGGCGACCTTAGGGATCATTGCTATATCATTCATTGCGATGGGCTTCTTCCTACGCACCTTTGCCAATCCCATTATCAGTCTGGTTCCCTTAGGCATCATGCTGCTCACGTTCCTGGGGCAGGTTAAGTTTGCGATTCCAGGCGGACTCCTCGCCATTCTTATCGGCACTGCATTAGCCTGGGGTACGGGATCAATGCAATGGGACAATACCCATCTCATCGCAGCTTTGCAGCCTATTGGGTTTCATCCACCTGGAATTTGGTTAGGACACCTATGGCAAGAACGGCAAGTACTCATCAGCTATCTCAGCATTATTATGCCAATGAGCATTTTCGACTTCATTAATAGTTTCCAAAATTTGGAAAGTGCTGAAGCCGCTGGAGATAGCTATCCAAGAACGCCTGCGCTGATCGTCAGTGGTGTTACTACCGTGATTGCTGCTGTATGCGGTTCCTTCGTTCCAACCACAATATACATTGGTCATCCAGGCTTTAAAGCGATGGGGGCAGGGGCTGGCTATTCATTCCTGAATGGCATTTTTGCTGCTGTTTTGTCCTTCAGTGGCACCGCTGCTCTGCTTGCCTATTTCATCCCGATCGAAGCAGGAATGCCAATCTTCATTATCATCAGCCTCTTTATAGTGATGCAAAGCTTTACTGCTCCACCGGCGCATCATATTCCAGCTGTTGTTATGGGCTTTTTACCAGGAATTGCAGCGTGGGGGGCACTTGTTGCTAAAGGTGCTTTACGCGCAGCCGGAATGGGAACACCTACAGCCCCCTTTTCAGCAAGCTTAATTGAGCGGTTTCAACAGAATAATTTCTTTATTCACGGAGCACTAGCACTGGAACAGGGATATATCCTAACTTCAATTATTTTGGCATCGATGACCGTGTGGATCATAGAGAAGGCATTCCACAAAGCTGCAATTTGGGCACTTATTGCGTCTTTGCTGTCCTGGATTGGCTTAATGCACAGCTACCAATGGTCAACTGCCGACACAATCGGCTCTTTGGGTTGGGGTAACGGTGGCTCCTGGGCTGTAGGATATTGTTTGCTGGCTATTCTGTTTTTCTACACGTATTGGCGTAGCAAAACTATTTCTGGTTCATCTGTGCCCTTAATCAATTCAGAGCAAGTGGAACCCGTACTGATCAGTGAGGTGAAGGGTGATCACAATGATGACTATCATTCTTCGCCTAGGCCCAAACTGTAAAATTTTCGGTCGTCTTATTTGGTAAAAGATAGGGCATAAGAGGGCTTGTTCAGCCACTTGAGTGCTGCAGGCGAATCAGTTCATTGTATAGCCGTAGCCATACTGGGTAGGACGGGGTGCAGGGATGGAACCCCTGGCT
>JBAUTA010000917.1:0-1634 GCA_049581985.1 Kovacikia sp. | reverse complement strand
CTCCATTTTGATGCGGAGAATTCTATTTTGGTGGTTCACTATCTGGCTGACCACCGAGACTTGGCAGACTTTTACATCAAAGAAAGTGTTTTTCCACCCGCGATCGCCGCATCCCTCGGTGCAATGCTGGCAGTGTTTCATCGCACCACCTTAGAGCGGCAGGATTATCGTGACGTTTTCCAGAAAAAGTCTGACGAAACCATCACGAATCAGCCGGCCAACCTGGCGAAGGGGTTACAGCGAATTGGACCGGAAATATTTGGGCAGGCTCCTGATGATGGCATCAAATTCTATGCCCTCTACCAACGCTACGATAGTTTGGGGATTGCGATCGCTGAGCTGTGTGAGTCCTTTTATCCCTGTTGTTTAACCCACAATGACCTGAAGCTGAATAACATCCTTCTGCCGATCAATTGGGAGGAATTAATTGCCGACTCGTCACTCGTTGACCCTCGTTTGCTTGAGGAGTCCGGGGGCGATCGGTTTGTTCCGCTCAAGCTGATTGATTGGGAACGTTCCACCTGGGGAGATCCAGCCTTTGATTTGGGCATGTTGATTGCCAGCTACCTGAGCAACTGGTTAGGCAGTCTGGCGGTGAGTAAGTCAATTCCCATTGAGGAAGCGTTGCGTCTGGCGATGACGCCATTGGAAGTGGTACAGCCGTCGATCGCGGCTTTAGGAATGGCTTATTTTGGGCACTTCCCGGAGATCCTCCAACAGCGACCCGATTTTCTGCAACGGGTTGTCCAGTTTTCTGGTTTTTGCCTGATTCAAACCATTCTGTCCATGCTTCAGTACCAAAAGACCTTTGGCAATACAGGGATTTGTATGCTCCAGGTTGCCAAAACCCTACTGTGCCGTCCAGAGCAATCCGTTCCGACGGTGTTTGGCATGGAAGCAGCGGAACTGACCCGGCTGAGTCCCTCTCCCGTAGGAGTCTCTGGTCCATAACCAGACTTTCAAAATCCGAAATTAGATGGCCAAAATCCCATGGTAGGTAAACCTTATGCAAGTGCTGGATCCACTGAAAAGTCCCCTGGCGGGGGTCATTCCCGATCAATTGCTGGTTGCCCTGGAGGACATGGTAAATCAGGTTCAGATCGAGTCCACTTTTTGTATTCGCCATCCTGACTACCAGCCCCTGGATCTTCCACCGGAGGCAGTCGAACGCTTTCAACAATTGCCGCTAGATTTGCAGAACAAGTACCTGAGTTTGCAATTACGGGCATTTCTCTATGGCATTTATTACAACGGTTCTCTCAGGGAAACCCTGGCCCCCGATGCCGATGCGGATAACCGGGCAGTCCACCAAAATCTGGAGAACACCACCTTTTTGGGGGTGGACGTAGGATTTTATGAGCGGCTGCACAAAAGTAATTGCGGCGAGGGTTACTTTGATCCTGGCTGGCTGGTCATCCGGCAAGAAGAGGATGGCAGCCTGGCGGTAACCAAAAATGGTCTGACCCTGCACATCGATCGCGATCGCCATCTCTCCCCTGAAGCCCAGGCTAGTGTGATCGGCGATCGGGTGGCGATTCGGTTGCCCCGCAACCGGGTGCAAAATGGATTTTACATGGCAATGGGCAACACGGGAAAGCAATCCCATGCCGACCCATCCAGACCCACCGAGATAG
>JBAUTA010000916.1:0-5969 GCA_049581985.1 Kovacikia sp. | reverse complement strand
GTTCTGGCATGGAGGGTGCGATCCAATTGCAGGCTGCCATTGCGATGTTCGCTTTCCCATAGCAGGTCAAGCGTGTACTGCAATAAGGGTAAATATCCAGCCTGTCCCTGCACATCCCGCAGGATCTCTTCAATCAAGCCGGTTTCAAAAACGACCCCCGATCGGGCAGCGGGTTGTTTAATTGCCAGCCACAGTTCATCCCGCTGCATGTCGGTCATTAACCGAATCTGCTGCTGAGTCAGTTTGCCCAGGTTTGGGTAGGCGCTGAAGCGATCTAGAAAGTCAGCCCGCATGGTCAGGATTAATTTGATCGTGCTGTCCTGGGCTTTCGCAAGTTGGGTCAGGCTCTCCACAAACCGATTGCGTTTTTCTGCCGGGGTAATGGTAAACAACTCCTCAAATTGGTCAATGAAAATCAGCCAGTGTTCTCCTGGCCGTTTCAGCACCTTGACCGTTTGAGTCAGGGTGTCAGCTTTACCCTGGCGAACTAGCTTGGCATCCGATTGCTTATATTGACTGACTAAGCTGGCGTATAGAGATTCAAATGGATCCTCGTCGGGGGTAAAAGTCAAATTGACCAGATGGGCCCCCCATTTTTCCAGAAATCGGGGAAAGATACCCGCCCGCACGACTGAGGATTTGCCGCTCCCAGATGCACCCAGCAACAGGATCAGCGGATTACGTTCTAACTCGTTGACCAGTCCGGCAACCAACTGATCCCGACCGAAAAACTGATCCCTATCCTCCAGTTCAAATTTCTTCAGCCCCTTGTAGGGGGAGATGAGTTCGGGCTTTACCCTGGCGGGGACTGCGACGGAAATGGGACGCTCGATTAAGGGAGCGACCAGAATCTGATAGGCGGGAACGGGATCGCGGATATTTTTGAGTTCCTGCGGTCCTAAATAGGTTGCCTTGAGTTCCAGCTGATTTTTGACCACATCGTAGACCGTTTGGGAGATGCAAATTCCACCGGGATCGGCTTTGTTTTGCAAGCGAGCGGCAATATTGACACCACTGCCCATCACATCGGTTTCGCTGAAGAAGACATCGCCCAGATGAATGCCAATGCGATGGGCTAAAACATCCTGCGGAGTAAGGTCGGTGGCGGCCTCAGCGATCGCCCCTTGAATCCCGATCGCGCATTCTACGGCCTGAACCGCACTGGTGAAATACATCAACAAGCCGTCGCCCGTTGTCTTTAGCACCTGTCCTTCAAACTGTTGACACAGATCTGCCATGACCCGCGTATCCCGCTGCATCAAATACAGGGTGCGCTCTTCATTCGCTCCCATGTGGGCACTAAAGTTGACTACATCGGTAAACACGATCGCAGCCAACACACGCTGCCCTTTCAGACCTTGAGGGAAGGCTTCAGCCCTATTCCATGCGGGAGTTGTCATTCGGATGCACCAATCCTGCGTTCATACCAACTTATAAGGCAAACACAGCAGATCAAGGACGGGGGGTGGGAGCTTCACCTTCCCATCGGCAACCTCTATATCTTTGTAAATTGTTATTTTTAATTTTTAAACTGTTATCCGTACAAAGTTGGTATCAGTATAGAGGACAAAAGTTATCTTCGCCGTTAGATGGGAACGTTAAAAATCTAGGGATCACGGATTAGATCAATGCCGCACTTGAACGGGCAAGTTTTACCGTCAAATCCTCGCCTGTCCCCTGTCCGAAAAGAGGGGAAACCCGTCCCTACCCAATTCCAGGACTTCTTTATGGCGGTTCGCTCTTGGGTGAAGTACAGAAATGTGAGGCCCAGTGGGGCGCGAAGCACCCTCACTGTACCTCACACCCTTGAAAAGGGCTATAATTCCCATTCCTAAGCTGCAAGCAAGCCTCTCGTGAATCTCCCCCTATGCTAGAAACCGCCCGTTTCTTTCATCAGTTTGCGGCTCTCCTGAAGGCAGGATTTTCTGTCCAGCAAAGTTTGGGGATGGTGGGGAAAGAATGCCGCCCTAAGCTTCAGAACATACTGCGGGAAGCCAGCTTTAAGATTGAGACAGGGCAGGATCTGGCTTCTGCGCTGGAGTCCCATTCCCGCTATTTTGACGCGTGGACAATTAGCCTGATCCGCTCATCAGAATATAGTGGCGCACTGGCAGAAACCTTTGAGCGACTGGCGATCGCTGCCGAAACCGCCCACAAACGCCAACGCCTCTATCGCTCTGTCAACCTTTCGGTTTTTTGGATCAGTCTGAGTTTGATCGCGTTGTTCATTGGGCTTTTACAGGGCAGTACGGGCTTTCTGCTGCAACCCTGGTTTTGGCTCGTGGTGCTGCTGTTAGGGCTGGGGCTGGGGAGCATGACTCGCCTGGCAGGTTCGCGCTCAACCAGTCAGGAAGTGCTGCGATCGCTCTCCCAATTTCCTTTAATAGGTGGGATTGTGCAGGCGAGATCGATGCTCTATTTGACTGAACTGGAACTGCCCTTACGCTGTGGAGTTCCGATTCTGCAAGCCTTAGAACTGGTGCGCAAGCATATTCCCGATCGGCAGATCGGTCAGAGTTTGGCGATCGCTGGCCGCCAGATTCATGCGGGGCAAACCCTGAGCCAGAGCTTGCGGGGCAAACTTCCGCCCCTGGCAGCCCAAATGCTCCGCACGGGTGAGGAAACGGGTGATTTGGCAGGGATGTTAAGCAAACTGGCAGAATACTACGAAAGCGATTTAGAACGAAGATTGAGGCAACTTCAGGGAGTTTTGCGTCCCTTAGGGATTGTGGCGATCGGCAGCCTGGTGTTACTGCTGGGGATTCAGGGAATGACTTCCCTACTTAAATCCTTGCCCGGTTAGGGCTAATATAGCTCTTTTCAAAGGTATGAGGGACTTTACATTTTTGGACTTCAGCCAAGGACAATCCGCTATAAATAGCCAGGGGCAATTCAGCTAAAGAGGATTTTAGGGGTGGAGGGGCTTGAAAGATCTACACCAATTTTTTGAGCCCTATCCTTTTTGAAAGGTATTCCATCGTGTATTGCACGAAGCTATAGGGAGAGTGGCGCAGTCCGAGCAGCAATAACTGGGAAGCTTTATCAAACTTTTTGCGTTTGAGATAGGAAGCCACATCATAGGGAATTGTTTTGTAGAAAAAGTTCTGCCACATTTTTCTGCCTATTTTATAGGCAGATTCATATTCAGAATTTCCTTCAATATAAGGCCACTGGCGATCGAGGATGCCCAAACAATTGTTCATTGCTCTCTGTCCATCCCCTGATTTATTCGTGTCGTGTCGTCGATATTCAAAGATAACTTCGTCATCACAGAAAATAGGAAATTTTCTGGCAAGTCTCAAGTAAAGATCCATATCTTCCCCGCTTCGGTAAATCGGATCAAACCCATTCACCGCCTCTAATACATGACGCCGAAACATACTTCCTGAAGGGGATGCCAATGTATGTCCTGAAATGAGCGTTTTATAATCAACGATTCCAGATAGTTGAAAATTTTCTACCTGTTTTGCCAGGACTAAACTCAGCAGGTTCCCGTGGGAGTCAATCAATCGATGGCCACCGGCAACACATCCACATTCAGGGTGGGCTATTAAATTCTCGACATTGAGCTGTAAGGCATGGGGCAGAAGCCGATCGTCATAATCTAAGAACAGCAGATACTCTCCGCTACTTTCACGGTACCCCCGGTTTCGGGCTACAGAAACACCCTGATTTTCTTGAAACAAGTAGTGCACATCATCATAATGTTTAGCAATTTCTTTCGATTCATCAGTTGAGCCATCATCCACTACTACCACTTCAAAATTTGGGTAGTTTTGAGCAAGAACACTCTCAATAGCTTCTGCCAGAAAGCGGGATCCATTGAAGCAGGGAATAATAACTGAGACTCTGGTAGGTACTTGATTCTCCATGTTTAGTAAGGCTCTGATTAACGGCCAACATTTTTCAAAAAGCTCAAAATATTTTACCCAGGGGGAGTTGTGAAGGTTTTTCCTGAACGGGAAAGACTTTCACACCCCCATGAGATCCCTACGAGTAACAGGTGAAATAAATTAAAGATAATTGCAGGGGAGAAGGAGATTGGGTGTTAGTTTAGCCGAACAGCAAACCCTTTTGCCTGGAGGCATAGCTCCCAAACTCCCCTTTCTGACAATTAATTAGGGCTGGCTACTTAGAATATAAAATGATTAAAACTCATCTTTGCGTGGTAAGAGGGATCGGACAATCAGGTCTTTTTATCCATTTTTGAAAAAGAGATAAAGTAATCAGTCAGGAGAAGTTATTTATCAGGATCGTTTACGAACAAAATAATACCTGTGCCCTTGGATTTTATCCCATAGTAAGGGAGCGAGATTATTGGTCTATAACTTTGCCCCCAACTTCAACAAGGCTTTAAATATAACCTCTGCAGATCAAAAATGAGACACTGGAAGCCTGTCGAAAAAGTATTGCACCTGGATCAAGACATCCGGATGGGGATTCCCGATGGTATTTGTAGCTTGTCTGATCTGCCGAGCCTGGAACATCGACGGATGACTCCATCCAGGAGTGGCTCTCCCGTTAATGCAGACAGATTTTAGCTTCAGGCAGAGTTAGTAGCCAAACTAGAAAACTGCTAATTTAGGTTAGAACAGCCATCAGGATCGCGAATTGTTCTTGGTTTCCAGTCCTGGTGGTCTGCCAGGCAGAGTTTGAGCAGTAAGCACTCCCTACAACCCTCTTAAATGGTTCTTCCGGATTTTAGAAAGCCAGCAGAGTGCCTTTGGCAGGTTACCAGGACGTGAATAAAAAACTTCACACACTCTTGATAAAAGTCCTACGAATCCTATTATTTTATATAGCAGTCCTAAATCAGTTGTAAACAAGCAGAGTGGTGAAAGTCTTGCCCTAGCGGGAAAGACTTTCACCATCCAACTAGGATCGCGACAGTAGTTTTCATCCCAATTTAAAAGGCAACCACGACAAATGGGACAAGGTGAAGGGGCTGGGCCGTGAGCGCGGCCCAGCGAAACAGTGGAACTCCCAGTCAAGGGGCGCTATCCCTGCACCGCTTATCCTCCATTGATTTGCCCCATCCTAATCACCCGTCCTAATCACCCATCCTAATCCATAGATCGGCGGTTATAAATGCTAGCCAGCCATTTTTTCAAGCGAACCAGAATTCCCTCAGGTTTCCAAATTTCCCGCCATAGGCTAGAAAAGAAATCCTCTAGCCATAGGAAAAATTTATCTATCCATCTCAGGATTTTTTCTGAAGGACTGGGCACATAGCCCGCGAAGCTAGCTTGAGTCTCGATCAAATCCCAAAATTGCTTTTCTGAAAGCTTTCGCTCGGCGGCTGAAATCGACGGTTTTCCTGCTGTTAATGCCTCAGGGAGCGCGACAAAGTCCGACGTCGGAGGGTAGGAAGCAGGTAAGGCAGTTGGACCGTTCCAGGGTAAGGCAAGGGCTCCTCCTGAAGCAGCATGCAGCGATGGTAGGAGGGATCTGGAGAACGGTAGGGGAGAAATCAGCTTGGCGCTAGCCGAAGGAGGGAGCAAGGGTGTAGAAAATACTCCAGAAAGACCAGAAAGCAATACCTGGAGGCCGGAAATTTCTGCCAAAGGCGGACGGTTTTGGGATGCCTGATGGACCGGAACGAGCGCAGCTTCCTGGAAGAGGTTAGCAGCGATCGCGATCGGTTTAGCCTGCACCCATGCCATCAACCACTGAAATACTCGCACAGGAGGCAAAACAGAACTCTCTCTAGATGCCATCCGCAGACGTGAGAAGACCCGATAGGGACTCTGCCGAAGGTGTTGATAGCGCCCATAGTTTGCGACTTCCCAGATAATTCGCTGGCTCAGTTGGGCCTGTTGTTCTGTGGTCAGAATGTTGAGAATCTGGTTGTGGTTCGTTACCAGGACAAGGGATTTGGTTTCCAGGAAGGTGGCGATCGCCTGGATAAACTGAGGGGTAGAGACGGGGGGAGTCGGAAGGGAGGAGTCGGCGGCGGGGAGTAAGGTAAA
>JBAUTA010000915.1:0-8967 GCA_049581985.1 Kovacikia sp. | reverse complement strand
AGCCAGGGGTTTCACCCCTGCACCCCGTCCTAACCAATAGGGCTACAGCTATATCAATAAAAGGATTTTAGATTGCAGATTGAAAACTCTTCCCATCCTTCTGCTCCGTCCCCCATCCCCTAACCTTTACCCCCTCTGGAGATCCATCCATGCCACAACCTTACCCACGGGACATGATTGGTTACGGGCGCAAAACTCCCGATCCAAAGTGGCAAAATCAAGCCCGTGTGGCCGTTCAGTTTGTGATCAACTACGAGGAAGGGGGAGAAACCTGCATCCTGCATGGTGACCAGGCTTCTGAAACATTTTTGTCGGAAATTGTGGGGGCAGAACCCCTATCAGGGTTGCGGCATATGAATATGGAGTCGTGCTATGAGTACGGTAGCCGATCGGGCTTCTGGCGACTCCACCGGATGTTTACAGAGCGGGGGATTCCAGTCACAGTCTACGGAGTAGCGATGGCGCTGAAGCGAAATCTGGAAGCAGTTGCAGGCATGATCGAAGCAGACTGGGAAATTGCCAGCCATGGCTACCGCTGGATTGACTACAAATACTTTGGCGAGGAAGAAGAGCGGGAACATTTACAGAAGGCGATCGCCCTCCACACCCAAGCCACCGGAAGCCCTCCCCTCGGCTGGTATACGGGACGCAACAGCCCGCAGACACGCAAACTTGTGGTTGAAGCAGGCGGATTTCTCTACGACTCAGACAGTTACGCCGATGACCTCCCCTACTGGGTTTACGACTGCGGCAAGCCCCATCTGGTGATTCCCTATACCCTCGACAACAATGATATGCGTTTTGCCACCAGCCAGGGCTTCAATTCAGGGGACCAGTTCTTTGCCTACCTGCGGGATGCTTTTGATGTTCTCTACGCTGAAGGCGAAACCGCTCCCAAAATGATGAGTGTGGGGTTGCACTGTCGGCTCGTGGGTAGACCCGGACGGGCAGCCGCCCTGGCTAGATTTCTGGACTATGTGCAAAAGCACGATCGCGTCTGGCTCTGCCGTCGGGTTGATATTGCCAAACACTGGCATGAGCATCATCAGCCCCTGCCTTCTGTCCCCTGCACCTGATTGCTATTTCCGCATAGCTAGATAAAACCTCTCCTTCTTAGAAATAATGTAGGACTGCTAAAGAGCTTCCTGACGAGACTTTGAAAAGTTGAATAGTGAAACATTGGTTTCGGCAAGAGCGCCATTTTCTGTTTGCTCCTGGTGTTGCAAACACTAAATTTTGCAACCTGGGGGTTTGGGGGCTTCGCCCCCAAGAAGGGGTTCCACCCCTTCACCCCTTTCAAAACTTTATTTTTGTTGTACTAGTGTTGCAAATCATAAATTTTGCAATATGGGGGTTTGGGAGCTTCGTCCCCAAAAGGGGGTTTTCCCCCTTTACCCCCCTCCAAAACTTTCGTTTTGGTCTACTAGTCGTCCGTCAGGATAGATTTGAGGGGTAATTCAAGCTCTACCAGGAGAGGAGCAAGACCAATGGCAAAGCTGCCAGAGTTAAGAGAATGGGCAGCAAAGGGTAGCCTGGATGCGATGCAAATGCTCATGCATCGAGCGGTAGCGCACAAGCAGATGACTGCTAGTGTTAACCTGATCGATCGCCATTTGGCCATTCTTCTCTGGTCCTCCCAGGTCCCCGATCAAAAAACCGCTGTCACCCTGATTTGTCGGGAACTAAAGCTCTGGAATCATCCCTGCTTTGAAACCATCGCTATTAGCGGTAAGGCAATCAACACCCATCAGTCCGCCTGGACCTGTAACGTCAGTCTGGATTCTCCATCCAATGCCGAGCAGTCCCTGCTTGATTTAGCTTCAGGAGCTCAGCCCCGATCGACCTCCCAGCTATCCAGGCAGACAACGCCAGACCATCTGACAAGAACCCAGGTGCCCATCCAACAGCTCGATCAACCTGCGTTGAATGCGCTCACCGCTGGGCTGTTGCTGGCAATCCTATTGTCCTTATCAGATCAGGTCAGGTTTTTGCTGCATCCTCTGATTACGCTAGTTCACGAATTGGGCCACACCTTTTTTGCCTGGATCTTTGGTTACTTCGCGATCCCCGCCTTTGATTTCATTTTTGGCGGTGGTATTACCTTTCAAAGCAGCGAACGGTCCATTCTCCTGTTAGGGGCGATCGCGGCAGGGCTAATTTATCTGTTCTACCGTTACCGCAACAATTACCCAACGTCTCGCTTTCTGCTTGGCTTCACTGTGATTTACGGCATCTGCGCTTTCACCCCTATCCACGAAATCCTGATCAAATTGATGGGCCACGGGTTCGAGCTAATCTTTGCTGGAATTTTTCTATATCGGGCAGTCAGCGGATTGGGTTGTCGAACTCCGATCGAACGGCCTCTCTACGGAATGTTAGGGTTCTTTATCCTGCTCAGCGACCTGCGATTTGCCGTTGGTTTAATCACTGACCCCAATTTACGGGCAACCTATGAAGAGGGCAAAGGCGGATTACTCGATAATGACTTCGTTCTATTGGCAAAAGATTATTTTAATGTCGATTTGTTTGTTGTCATTCTCTTCTTTCTCTTCTGTTGCCTCCTCACCCCCGTTGTCACCTACCTCCTCTTCCGCTACCAAGGGTCTGTCTGGAACAGGTTTAGTCAATTATTTTTAATCACTCATAATCGGAAGGTAGGGGGTAGGAATTAGATTCTCAAAGGCAGCGTATCCATGAAAGTTTCTCCCTTCTACCCTTTCCCCCCTCTGCCTTCCGCCCTCCGTCCCCTATCACCCAACCCACCAACCCTATGCCCAAACTCACCATCCCATTTCTGAGCGTCCTCCTGATCAGCCTTGCCGCAGGGTGTACAGCGAATTCTCCGCAGACACAAATCAGTCCTCAATCGCCTCCACCGTCACAATCTCCAGCGGGTCTGGCTCCCATCAATAAAGCCCAAAATGCAGCAAAAGAAGCCCAAAAAAAAGCCCTGGAACATGAACAAATGAACCCAGAAGCACAACCCAGCCAAACGTCTGAGCCATCTAACTGATACTAATTTAAAAAGAAACCACAACAGATGAAAGAGGTGCAGGAGCTTTCGACGTGAGCGCAGCTCGACCGTTTCAGTCGATTCACATTCAGTCGAACCACGATCAGTCGAACCACGATCGCCGACCGTCTTAGCCAAACAATGGAAACCCTCCATTCCCCCATCTACAGCCTTGATTCTCTAAATTGGGATAACAATCCCCATCGATATAGCGATCCTATTTGGATTGTGAGCAAGGATTCCAGTAGAATCCTCGCTCACAAAGCCTCTCAAACTCATACCAATCGTCCATGCTGACTTGTCAGCACCCCAAAGGATGAAAAGGTATTTTCAGAGCAATTTAAAAAATGAAGGTTGCAGATGGGGGTGTGGGGGCTTCGCCCTCAGCCAGGGGTAGGACCCCTGCACCCCGTCCCCAATCTGCCCTGTTCGCTATTTAAATTGGGTATCATAACTGATTTAGGACTGCTATATAACAGTAAAAAATAACAGCAAAAGAGCAGAAAAATTGTGAACACCATGAAAGCCGTCGTTTTAGAAAAAGTGGGCGGTTTAGAGGTGTTAAAGGTTAGCGATCTGCCAGCTCCGCAGCCTGAGGCGAACCAGGTATTGGTTCGAATTCACTATGCTGGTGTGAATTATGCTGATATTTTGGCGCGTCAGGGTCTTTATAATTGGGCGAATAAGCTGCCCTATATTTTGGGTCTGGAAAGCAGCGGAGTCGTGGAAGCGATCGGCCCCCAGGTGAGCAGGTTTAAAGTGGGCGATCGGGTCGTTATTGGTTCTAAAAACG
This sequence comes from Kovacikia sp., assembly GCA_049581985.1. Taxonomy (GTDB): domain Bacteria; phylum Cyanobacteriota; class Cyanobacteriia; order Leptolyngbyales; family Leptolyngbyaceae; genus Kovacikia. The sequence continues at coordinate 5,161 of JBAUTA010000915.1, read as the reverse complement.
GCAACTATGCCGAACTGATTGTCCAACCGGAAGATCATCTTCTGCCCGCTCCCGAACTTCTTAATTTTGCTGAACTCGCCTGTCTCTGTGGCAACTGGATGACCGCCTGGATCGCCCTATTTGAACTGGCGCGGGTACGTTCTGGGGAAACTGTCCTCATCCAATCCGGGGCGGGTGGCGTGGGAACAGCCGCCATCCAGCTTGCAGTATCTGCGGGAATGCAGGTATACGCCACCACCAGCACTCCCAGCAAGATGAGATATGTGGCATCACTGGGGGCCAGACCACTCAGCTATGAGGACTTTGACACAATTCTAGAAGCCCATCCACCGGATTTCATTCTTGAAAGCGTCGGTGGCGATGTGCATCGGAGAAGCTTGAAACTTCTGGCTCCCCTGGGGAGATTGGTGACGATCGGAGCTTCCAGCATCCGTGTCAATAAACTAAATCCTTTTTCCTGGTACAACGCCTGGAGAAACCTCCCCAAAGTTTCTACAAAAGATCTGCATTCCCAGGCATACATGACGCTGCATGTTGGTTTCCTACTTGAAGATCAGCGAGAAAGCATCTTTCCCATCTGGGCACGTATGGTTGAATATATGACGAAACACGATTTAAAGCCGATCGTCCAGACAGAGCTAATATTTCCCATGTCCAAAGTTCAAATTGCCCATCAAACCATTGAGTCGCGCAAGAATATCGGTAAAGTAATCCTTGATCCGTCTCGATAAGTTGGCACGATGACGCTCCACTTTTCCTACCGTCGTCTCGCCTTGCTAACCATCTTTCGTGACAGCCGCAGGGTCAGGTTTTCCTCTTCCGCCCACTCTTGCAGCAGGCGATAGAACATCTGACGATCCTCGGCTTTCAAAACGGCGGTTTGATCGGCAGTTTCAATCACGTAGGGATAGCCGCCACCAATAATCACCTCACAGCGAACCCAGTCGATCACTTGCTCGTGCAGGTTTGCCTCGTAAAGCCAGGTGGGAAGTTCAAGCCGAACGGGAGGACCCTCGTGGGTTTTCAGGTACGTAAAGGCAATGCGGTTAGAAATATCTCCTGGATAGTGTTTGAGGATTCCCGGTCGGCGGCAGCGGAACAAAGGAGTTCGATCGCCCCACTGCATCAATTTCCACAACAGCGGCGCATCGTGAATTGAATTAACTTCCGGCAAGCGGTACAACCGTTGCAGCATCAACGTTAAATCACGGGCATAGGACGTATCAATGTAGCTAACCAGCGGCACTCGATACTTTTCACTCGCTTGCAGAAGTTGAATGACACAATTCATGTAGAGTTGGCGGGTTTCTTCATCAAAGGCTTCCGCAAAAGTCACGACCAAAGAACCATCGAAGAACGCCAGACAGTTTTGGTGGTTGGCCCGATCCTGCATATAGCGAACTAACCGCTCTGTCTCCATTTCAAAACGGCGCATATTGACCGCCCGATCCACAGGTTCCGCACTGCTGCTAACCTTAAGATCATGAGGTGTCATGATATCCACTTCAATATCCTTTTCGTAACGCCCATCAGACGTGTGGAAATTTTCAAACCAGCCAATCTGAACCAACGCTACTGGAATTGACAGATCCTTACTGGGATAGATCTGGGAACCATCCACGGCAAAAGTTGCGACGTCTGTGAGTCGATCTCGCACCCATTCATGACTTTGCTCCCGGCTCTGCCAGACTAGGCCAGAGGGAATCACCCAGTTCGGACAATCCCCAGAGACTTCTAAGGGTTCTGCCCCCCGATCGCTAGTCACAAAAACCTTTAACCGCTCCATCAATTCATCGCTTGATTCCTGCGATGCATCCTTCAGAGCCGTTCGATATCTTTCCAGGGCTTGCAGTGCCGCCTTGTCAAAGGTTGCAAAATCAGACCGCTTTTTATTAAGCAACATAAGAATCTGGGATGGCTTTAGGGGCATGGAGGGCAGAAAGGATAAAAGGCAGGATAAAGAATAAATGTACTAAATTTTATCCTTTATCCTTCATCCTTTATCCTTTATCTTTTCTTCTCATCCAGATTCCCCGTAGCCCCGCCGCTTGTGCCGCCTGGTAGTCTTCTTCATAGCTATCGCCAATGTGCCAGGCTAAATCTGGGGAACATTGGTATTTCTGGAGGGCGATCGCAAAAATTTTGGGGTCAGGTTTAGCCGCTCCGACTTCTGTGGAAATCGTTACTGAAGAAAAGAAGTCGGCTAAGTCGAGGGAGCGCACCACCGAATAAATCCGGGAGTCAAAGTTAGACACAATTCCCAGCTGAATGCCCAATTTTTGCCAATGTTCCAGAGTCGGGCGCACATCTGAATAAACCATCCAGGGTTCGGCTGTGGCAAAGTGGGCATAAAGGTCAGCAAAGAATTCCCCAAAATTTGAGAATTGGTGGAACGCCCCTGCCTGTTTAAAGGTCTGAATGGCGATCGTCAACCACCAATCCAACTCCTTTGCTTGAATTTCTGCCAGATCATGAATTCCTGGAAATGCCGGATTTCCCGCAGCTCGAAAACTTTGAAAAAATGCCTGATTTAACGTTGCGGCACGCACTTCAACTCCAAATCGGCGGGCGATATCACGATAGACCTCACCCACACTCCCCTTAACCCCAAATAGGGTTCCCACCGCATCTAGAAAAATGACTTGGGGTAAGGTAGGAGAAGTTTGGGAGTGGGCGCTAGGCGTCGTCAGCACAAATGAAAATTACCCCGGAAATCTTTGAAACGGATGAATTCCAGCATACTATAGCAGTCCTAAATCATTTATGAACACGCAGAGTTGTGCAAGTCCTTCCCGTCTAAATTTCCTATCCAAATAGAATCGCGATAACAATCTAAAATTCAAAAACAATCCAAAATTCATAACCAATCTAAAATTCAAAATGCCTTACTTTCTCTCAAGCACAGACAGCGCTTCCAGAATCGGTTGGGTGATCCAATTGATCCCCACCCGAATCTGATGGTCCAGGGTCGGCATCCGATATAAATAGGCCAGTCGGCGAGCAACATAGGCCAGAGAGCCATCTAATTTCAAACCTAAAGCGGTTAAAGTGGCGGTGTCTGCTCCCAGAGTCATCATCTCTCCCAAGTTCTGATAGCGGAAGGGTAAGAGAGGCCGATCGGTGAGAGACGCCCACAGATTCCAACCGGTATATTCTGCCTGCTGGAAAGCAACTTGAGCAGTGCTGGGAACCTGTTGCCCATCCGCATCTTTGCAGTCTGCGAGATCCCCTAGAGCAAATAAATTAGGATATTCAATCACTTGCAGGGTAGGAGAGACCATGACCTGACCCCGGGCATTTTTCTTTAACGGCAGGGCATCGATCACCTCTGCAACGCGGGTGCCCACAGTCCACAACACAATATCTACCGGGATCGTATCTACCTTACCCTTATAGCTGAGTGAGATTGTATCGGAAGCGATCGCCTCAACCCCTGTTTCCAGATCCAACCAGATCCCCCGTGCTTCCAACTCTCTCAACGCAGCTTCTCGATTAAAGTCCGTAGAAGTACGCAAAATCTGATCTGCCCGTTCAATCAGGCGAATTCGTCCCCGATCCTGGAGCCGATCGGCCAATTTACAGCCCAGTTCCACACCGGAATAACCAGCTCCCACAATCGCAATCCGAATTTTTTCAACGTCCGATTCTTGCAAAACCCGTAAGCGTTCTTCTAGTTGGTAAGCATCGGCCAGGGTCCGAAATGGAAACGCATGCTCTACTGCACCTGGCACCTGTTCCAAAGGAGTATTTCCCCCAAATGCCAGCACCAGCCGATCATAGTGAAGGTCAGTCCCATTCTGTAAACAGACACGCTCTGCTTGTAGATCAATCTCAACAACAGTACTTTGCTGAAATCGCACTCCGGTTCCAGCCAATAGTTCTTCAAATGGGGGTGCAATCTCCCAGGATTGCAGTTCACCCGTCATCAACTCGTATAACAGTGGAGAAAAGAGGAAGCGATCGTTGCGATCGACCAGCACGATTTCAGGCTGTTCCTGCTTGGACCACGGCAGTTGGCTCAGGCGTAGTGCAGTATAAAGACCGCCAAAACCGCCACCCAAGATGCAAATACGCACAGGTTGTTGAGACATGAATTCTAAAACCCTGTTAATTTGAGGGATCTCCCTCCAGGATAGCAACTAGATAAGCGTTAGTACCTCCTCTCAACCTACCCTTCGCTTCAAGTATCTGTGTATTACAAAAAATAAGACCCGTAAAACTACAGGGCGGTAGAGACATATACTTATCAAACTTTATATTTCATCGCAGTGGACTTAGGTGGTTTAACGCTGGTTAACCACAGTTAAATCTGAGATTCTAAATGTATTGGGCATCTACTGCATCTATCTAAAGTTATGCGACACATCACCATTGTCATATCACTTGTTATTGTATTTTTCGCATCAATTGAACCTGCAATCGCAGGTAAACAGGGAGTTCCTGGGCGTCGTGTAGGCGGTGGTACTCGCTGGACTACTCCGCCCTTGAAGCAAGCAGCCTCTCCCCAAAGAAAGCTAAGTGCAATCGCGTTTGCCTCTAGAAATAACCTACCTATTAGCCTGAGATTCAAAGCTCTCTATAGCTAAGTTTTAAAGCTAAGGGGTTGTTAAAAAATAACTTCGTGGTATTGCGTTATGCCAACGTTAATAGCACTCTAATTATTTGACCAAACAATTAAGTAATTTAACAACTTTGTGTAGCAAACTATTAATAATTTGTTGAATAAAGTTGTTTTTTATATTTCCTTACAGCGGCTTTTAGAATGGTTATACCAATTTTCTATGAGGCTGCACAGGATAATATCCTTAATGTACAAGGGTTTCAGTCATCCACATTTTATGTAGCTTTCACATTAAATTTAGTATTAGCCCCATCCGTAAAAATAAAACGCTTCCCTGAATGCTGGCTGACTGACAAATCTTCGGCTTGCCTTACAGTACGCCAGGAAATGAATTTCCTGGCTTATAGCTAAAGTCCTCTCAAGAGGACTGGCTAGCAGCCTGTCAGAGTAATTGAAGTTCTCGTGGCTAGGCTCTGCTCTGCCTAGTAACGTAAAACTGGAGGCTCTGCCTCCATTTAACTAGAGGCAGAGCCTCCAGACAGGCATTCCCAGGAGGATCCTGGGAACGAGGAGAGTCTCTCGTCCACCCGACCACAAGCG
>JBAUTA010000914.1:0-4921 GCA_049581985.1 Kovacikia sp. | reverse complement strand
CTCCTATCCCTCCCCGCGCCTGAAGTCGGGGGTTTCCCGGAGGTTTTTCGATGATTTGGATTCAGACAATAGCCCGTTAGCTTTTCCATCGGAACTCCAACTCAACGGACGCTGACAAATCGTTCCTGGGCGATCGCCCTCAGTTTTGCCAGATCTTCTCTCCGGGAAACCGATAGGGGAATCGTTGTCTTGATCATTTCCAGCAGGATCCCAGTATCCAAAGGCTTTTGCAGATAGAGAGAACGATAGAGCGCAGTAATCACTGCCTGTTCAATTTCGGCTCCACTAAAACCATCCGTAGCTTTGACCAGGGCAACCAGATCAAGATTGGAGGGAACCTGTTTGTGGCGGGTCAGGTGAATTTGCAGAATCGTGGTGCGTTCCCGATCGTCGGGCAAATCGACAAAGAAAATTTCGTCAAAGCGTCCCTTACGGAGCAGTTCAGGGGGGAGTTGGGAGAGGTCATTGGCCGTTGCGATCACAAACACCTCCTGGGACTTTTCCTGCATCCAGGTAAGGAAAGAGCCAAACAGCCTGCGACTCAAGCCGCCATCAGAATCGCTACTGGTGCTTCCTCCCAAGGTTTTCTCAATTTCATCAATCCATAACACTGTCGGTGACATCGACTCTGCCATCGCGATCGCCTGGCGAAAATTCTTTTCCGATTCCCCCACAAATTTGTCGTAGAGTCGGCTGGTGTCTAACTTCAGTAGCGGCATTTTCCAGGCGCGGGCGATCGCCTTTGCTGCCAACGATTTACCACACCCCTGAATACCGACAATCAGAATCCCTTTAGGTGGCTTCAGATTCAGCGATCGCGCCTGGGAGCTAAAACCAACCCGCGCCTGTGCTAGCCATTGCTTGAGCCCATTAAAACCACCCAAATCAACGCAGGTCTCCTCCAACGGCAAATATTCCAACACCCCCTCTTCCCGAATCACCTGGGCCTTTCGCTGCAAAATACGCCCTACGTCCTGTAAGGTCAACTTGCCATCTTCCATAGCGGCATAGGCGATAACCTGGCGTGCCTGCTTCAAAGTCATTCCTGTCAACGCTTGCACCAGTGCAGGAATATCCTGTTCCTGAAGCTCCACTTGCACCCGGTTTTTGATCCTGAGTGATCGAATGACATCGGACACAACTTGAAATAACTCATCGCGTCCTGGCAGTTTCAGATCGTAGTAGACCACATCATGGGAAATTTCAGATGGTAATTTGATGTTGTTTCCAGTTAGGACAATGGCTGAACGGTTTTGAGAAAACAGTTGAATAACCTCCCGAAACTGGCGGGCAATTTCCGCATCGTCCAGGTGGCGGGTAAAGTCCTTCAGTAAAAAGATTCCTTTAGAAGTCAGCTCCTGCATACATTGCAATACCCTCAGCGGATCACTGCTGTTATCAAAAGCGGCAGGCTTCTTGCCACAGGGAGGCGCACACTCATCAACCCAGCGGTTGTTGGCGGATCCGGGCGATCGGGCTAATCCCTGAGTGATACTCCACTCAAACACCTGCATCCCCATTTCCTGCGTTGCCATTTGCAAAAGGGTCTGAACCCGCTCTTCCTCAACGGTTTCAATCACAATCACTGGATGAAAAGACATCACCAGCGTTTGAATCTCATGAATGCTAGTAGAAAGCGGTGTAGTGAGTAGTTGCATTAGCAGTAATGGATGTTCTAAAAGCTAACTACCCTAGAATTCCCCATTGTTTCTGAAAGATTCAGGTGGGCAGGAGTGGAGAGTCAGGGGCAGGGCCGCAGGCGGAGAAGCCCCCGCTTCCGCTTGCTGACAATTACCCAGGAGGTCTCAAATAAGTTAAGCTTGATTAGTACATTTGTCCTGCCATGCGTCGCTTGAGGTTATCCTTTCAACTGGTCTTGATTGGCTTGCTGGCCAATATCCTCTGGAGGGACGTTGTCAATGGTGCCCCTTCTATTGAGATAGCTGCACCTCCTGCTGAAACGGGTGTATCCCCGATCGAAACACCTGCTCCGGTGTTTACGGAAGTCATCCCCTCCCCTGAAAGCGTTGCTCCAACTCTAACTGCTCCTCCCGTAGAACCCTTTAGAACCCGTGCGAAAACAGATGTTTTTTCTAAGGCACTGCCTGCGATCGTTCGCATTCAGGCAGGGGCAGGGATGGGTTCCGGAACGATCATCTCCCCGGATGGTCTAGTTCTGACCAATAGCCATGTGGTAGGTCGGACGCGGGAGGTAGAAGTTCAGGTTCAGGGGCAGGTGGTTTATGGCACGGTTGTTAAAGTTGCAGGAGGAGTCGAGTCTACGATTGACTATGCCCTGGTTAAACTTCAAGCAGGGCGGTATCCCTACCTCGATCGCTGCATCAAAAGTCCCTCCGATGGGGAAAGAGTTTTTATTGCTGGCTTTCCTTTGGGTACGTATACCCCGGTTAAAAGAACGGGACAGGTTCTATCACAATTTGGCAGTCCCAAAGCCAACCAGTATGTGATTCAAGCAGATATAAAACCCGGTAACTCCGGTGGACCATTGCTTAACTCAAACGCTCAGCTTTGTGGTGTTGTAACGGGTAACCTGGGTACTCGCGGGATTGCTGGGGTGCAACGGGTTGAAAGCGTGAATCAATTTCTGGGCAGATCAACGAATGAATAGATGGGCACCGACGCATGGAACCCAGGCCCTGGGCCGGCAGGCCAGTTAAGATTGCGGATTACCACAGAATTAGCTGAGCCGCTTGATTAAAGAACTTTTGGCAAATGCCCCAGGTAACGAGCAACGTAGTCACCAGGGTGGCAAATGCCAGCATGAACATAATCAAGATCTGGTAGGCCGTTGCTGCGATTGGATCGATACCGCTCAAAAGCTGGCCAGTCATAATTCCCGGCAAAGTAACGATGCCAACGACCATCATCGTGTTGAGAGTGGGAATCAGTCCCGCTCGTATCGCATCTTTTCGATATTGACCCACGGCCTGCTGAGGGGTCGCCCCCAGGCTTAAATGGGTTTCAATTTCTAGCTGGCTGCTGTTCAGCGTACTCACTAACCGCTCTCCCGCCAGAGCTGCGCCGTTCATCGCGTTGCCCAACACAATTCCGCCCAAGGGAATCAAATATTGGGGGTCATACCAGATCTGGGGCTGAATGATCAGCAGATTGGTATAAAGCAGAGTTAGCACGGTACTGATTAAAATAGAGCCACCAACCAGGGGCAGTATTTGGGGAATTTTCGTGCTAATCCGGTTGCGGGCAACGATCGCCGCGATCGACAGCATCCCCAAAAGTACCGCCACAACCAACCACGGATCGCGAAAGGCAAACACCGCCGCTAGCACATAGCCCACCACCAGTAATTGAATGATGGTTCTTCCAGTTGCGATCGCCAAGTTCCACTCCAACCCCAACCGCTGCCATGCTGAAAGGGCAATGGCGATCGCCATCATTCCTAAGGCCCAGACAAGTTGAAGGGGGGAGTGCATAGGAGTAAGGGGGGTAGGGATAGGGGGAAAAGGAGGACGGAGAGGTGGGGAAAGCAACAAATAACAACTCTCCCCCGTCCCGTGATCTCGGCAACATGTTGCTGTTCCATTTCGGTGCAAAATTTGATTCTATTAATTGAAAGCAACTTCTGGTGTAAGTGAGTGAAAAAAATTCCCCCGTTTGACCTGTCCGACCAATATAAAGTGATTGGAGCGGACATTAATGCTGCGGTTTTGGAGGTGCTTGCCTCTGGTCGCTATATTGGTGGTGCTTGGGTTGAGGAGTTTGAGCAGCAGTTTGCTAGCTATATCGGCACCTCAGACTGCATTGCCTGTAATTCTGGAACCGATGCCCTTTACCTGGCACTGCGGGCATTGAACATAGGTCCTGGGGATGAGGTGATTACAACTCCCTTTACCTTTGTCGCAACGGCAGAGGTCATCAGCGCCGTGGGTGCGACGCCTGTCTTTGTCGATATTGACGACCGGACGTTTAATCTAGATTTGGATCAGGTAGAAGCAGCGATTACAGGCCGAACACGGGCAATTTTACCCGTTCACCTATTTGGGCACCCCGTGGATATGACTTGGCTAATGGCGATCGCCCAATCCCATCATTTGATGGTCGTAGAAGACTGTGCCCAGGCAACCGGAGCTGAATGGGCAGCACAAAAGGTCGGTAGCATTGGGCAAATTGGCTGTTTTAGCTTCTACCCCACCAAAAACCTGGGAGCCTGTGGGGATGGAGGTGCCGTGACTACCAATGATCCTGCGATCGCAGCCCGGATTCGCCGTTTGCGGGACCATGGTCGCCAGGGTGGATACTACTACGAAGAGCTGGGGGTTAACAGCCGCCTGGATGCCATTCAGGCAGCAATTCTTCAAATCAAGCTGCGCCATTTGGATACCTGGAATGGTCAACGCCAGGTAATTGCCGATCGCTACCAAGCGCTTTTGAACTATGTTCCGGGCGTGATCCTGCCGCCGCAGCCCCAGGGTGGGAAGAGTGCCTGGAATCAATACACTCTGAAGGTGGTAAATTCATCCCAACCCCCATCCCTTCAGGCTGAAGCCAAACCCTTAAGAGATACGGTGCGTTCCCAATTACAGGAGAAGGGAATTCTCTCGATGGTTTATTACCCTTTAGCGCTCCATCTACAACCCGCTTATAGGCAACTAGGCTACCAACCGGGTCAGCTTCCCGTGGCGGAACAAGTAACCCAGGAAGTGCTTTCCCTACCCATGTTTCCGGAACTTTCCCCAGAACAGCAAAATCAGGTGGTCTATGGCTTAAAAGATTGCCTGAGCTAGTCAGGAAGGGTTTTCAGGACAACCTGCCCAGGATTCTGAAGAAGATGCTGGAACCAATTGTGCCAAACGCAACCCCGTTCTCCCTACGCGGCTTCCACAGAACCCCGTCCCCAGTTTGCTCTGTTCGCGATTTACAGCGGTTTTCATATCAATGGAGT
>JBAUTA010000913.1:0-5277 GCA_049581985.1 Kovacikia sp. | reverse complement strand
TTTTACCGATAATAATTTAATAGGAGGAAATAATGTCAGCGATTAAAGCTACCATTGGTAATACTGAAATCTTGATCCAAACGACGGATGTCGAGGTATTTGGTGAAGAATCAGAATATGGGACAACAACCACAAGTGTTAAGCTAGAAGATATAGAAAATGTATATACAAGAGCAAAATCGGTTATTACAGCAATTGCTAAAGATATAGGAACCGAAATGAATGAAATGGGCAAAGAAGCCAGAAGACCAAATAAATTAGAAATGCAATTCAATTTAGGTTTTTCAGCTAAAGCTAATGCTTGGTTCTTGAGTGCTGGAGGGGATTATACACTGGCAGTAAAAATGACCTGGGAGTTGGAAGGCAAAGATGGATAGTCAAAACAATATATTGAATGTAGATGAACTGCTTGCACAAGCCACATGTGCAATTCTTACTAAGAAGAATGGAGAGTATAACGCCATCGCTTCAGCTTGGCTTCTTAGTGAGCAGGGACACTTAGTCACAGCGGGTCATACATTCAAATCCCAAGAGACTAAGATTGGTGGAAATGTGTGGGTTCAATTCCTTGATCAACCTCCTATTGAAGCCATTCTGGAAAAGATGTCCTACGAAAGTGATAAAGGCATTGATTTTGCAATCTTAAAGCTGATTGACTCCCCGATTAACCGTGTTCCTTTACGTTCTATGCTTATTAGAGATCTAAACGGAGAGTTTATCTTACGTGGTTATGGAACTAGCCTCCCAAATCAGCAATCAATTGGTCAAGGTTTAATTCTAGGAACGGCAAGAAGAGGTAAATCATCTGAAAACAGAATATTTCAGCTACGTAGCCAAGAATTAGCCTACGAAGGTTTTAGTGGTGGTGCGGTATACAGTAACCAATTTGATGCTGTAGTTGCTATTCAAACAGAGGCAAAGATGGGCAGTCAAACTATTTTGGCAATGCCTCTATTTCGAGTAGTTGATTATTGGAAAGAAATAGAAGGATTTGCCTCTTTACCTGGTACTTGTTTTGTAATTGCGCCAAAAGATCGCTTGGATAAACTCGCTAATGAAGTTGTTCGGCCTGTAATGGCCGAAGAATTAAAGTACGAAGTCAAAACCTCAGAGCCAGAACAGATAGGTGATAATGATCTATCCAACATTGAACAAGCTGAATTAATTGTGGCTGACGTAACTGGCAATGATCCTAATGTGATTTATGAACTAGCTGTGGGCCATGGCATGGGAACACCAGATATAATTTTGGGTGAAGAAAATGCCGATCATAGTGCAATGCCTTTCAACGTCACCGAGATCAAGCTTGATGATGTAGAGTCAGCGAAAAAAATACTGCGAAAAAAAATAAAAGCTATTAAAGCTATTGAAGATACTATTGCGAAATCAAAAAGTACACCTACCAATCTTGTTGCGAAATCTTTACGCGCTCCATTAACAGAAATTTCTCCGGCCTATGGTTTAGCATTAGGACATTTTTATAACTTTGTTAAACAAGTTGGTGATGCATTGCTAGATGCCGTAACCAACCCATCGATAAAGATAATAGTTAATGATGAAGAAATTACGGACGAACAACGTGAAAAAGTTCTGTTAAGTATTGTAATACCAAAACGCCTGCAATGGGCCGATCATCAATTTATTAACCGCGAGGTCAAAAAATTGGCTGTGAGTGCATCCGTATCATTACCTGATAGACCTCGCCCTTTTACCTTGTGGGCTTTGAAAAATAGTGAAGGTGGATTTATTCAACTTGTAGATATTTTTCCGACTGCAATGGGAGTTATTACCAAAGCAATTGATCAACGGTTGCAAACATCCTCCGGTCAACGCAGTAGAACTCCTTGGCGAGAATTAGAAGATAAAGAAATTGCTCGCTTTAGTAGTAGCTTATCAATTTTGATCCAATCAGAATCCGGGTTAGCTCGGGTGGTTAAAGTTAAATCTTGGAAGACCGTTTTTCCACAGCTTCCTGATACACCTTAGTCGAAACACAGTTTTTGGGGATTATATTTATATTGGCCGAACTACCAAAGAGGAAGGTATCTATTTCTTAGTGGATATGCCTACTACAATAAATATATTTTAGAATTCCATCAAAAAGTATCTTGGAAGAGATAAAATTGGGCACGACAAGAAGTGGTCAATACTGGAAAGATGCGAGATCCTATGATTTGGGGATGTGATTGAATGGGGGCTGAAGGACTTAGAAAGTGATGAACCTGCCTTCAAAGATAGGGTTCTGGCCCGACAACTGGTCAACCTGATGAATGTCATAGAATGGCAGCATGGAAACGGCAACGGCTTTTGCGACAACCTATTACTACGGCTTTGTCCTCCTCGTCTGTGAAGCAATCAACTCCGGACGGGCTATTGAAGTTGGCCAGGATACCTGGCGCGATTCGGCAAGCCGACAGGCGCGTTTGGTCATTGTTCTACCAGAAGCTCTGGAGAGGACAGTCAAGGAACAAACTAGCGAACTTGTACAACAAAGGGATCTGCAGGAAGTCTATATCGATTGCCCCGATAGGACTCGGGTGGCTCTAGCCTTGTCGAATAAGCTTGTATTGGTGGACGTTCCGACTGTACTCGACTCAATCCCTTATACCCTCCCCACTTCTATAAGCGAGGCTGAGCGTTCTACCGCAGAAGCAGTGGCTTTGCGCCAGTTCAGAGAGGAGCTCTCTCGCCTCATCGCAGGGAACGAGGTGTGTCGCCTCTACGCGACTGTTCAGGGTTGGGATTGGTGGCAGGCTATCCCGGTTTCTCCATAGTGGGGTTGTAAGCCGGAACCCTCGGAATTTTTGAAAATGAATTAATGGGTTATTCCAATGTCACGTTGGCCAGCATTGCCTCCAGATCGATCAAATGTTTGTTGTCACAAAAAGTATAGTGCCCGAGAAAGTGGATATGTTGCCAAGCGACGGGCGAAATTTTCTGGAGTAACGCCAGTGCCTTCTCGTTGCCATCGGCATGAAACCGTTCAAACAACATGGAGAGCATGATCGAATTATAAGCAATCACCACATTGGAGATTAGTCTGCCGCACTGGTTGCTTATTGCCACATCCAGGTCAGTTCTGCCGATCAACTGCTTTTTTCCGCTGACTTGGGTAATAAACGATCGTAGTTGATGGTACGCTTCAATGCGTTTCTGCGAGCGATGCACGTCGTGTTGCAACTGAGGATCGCGTAAATAACGCAAGGTGTAAATGCTGCGAATCAGCTTGTCGAACTCAAAGATGGCTTTGCGCGTCCGGTTGTGCTGAGAAAAGGTACACAGCTTCCTGATCAGAGTGCTCTGTGACATTTCCTTGAGTCCTAGCGTGGCGACAATCTGATCGATATTGGCTTTCTCGGACATGATGAGCTGACGGTCAATCTGGCCAGCTGGCTGAATCAAAAATTTTTCGTAGTCTGCAGGCTCGCTGCCAAAGTAGAGGTGCTTCAGCTGCGCCTGCAGATTGGTGAAACGTGGTGCCAGTTTCAGCCCAAACCAGTTCAGAATAGCGAAATTGGCCTTGTTGATGCTGTGCATATCGCCGGTAATCGTGGTCGGCATAATGTCCGAGGTATTGTGATAACAGATGTCAAACACGAAATGACTCTCATATTCATGGGCACCAATCAATTCCGTTTGCAAGGGAATGTGGTTGGCGAGCAACGTATAGGGCGACCGTAAGGATTCCTTCGTAAATGAGTAACATCAACCAGGGACAATGAATTAAGTGTCCCTGTGTGTAAAAGATTTAATACTGAAATCGTCCAGACAAAACTCATTTTTAGGCAATATTGGGTGGTTTTTTATGTCGGTGTGCGTATTCCAGTGAAACCAGCCACTGACAATTATTGAAAGCACGCTATCAGCCAACAACGGACGATCGGTGGCTCTATCGATCCCCTTATGCTAATTTAACAGGTGATTTACATAGAACTCCTACCAGATAAGGCTTTTAGCCAAAATGCGCATTCTTGCTAGGTTGAAGAGCTTAAAACCTTTACGCTGTAAGGTTTCCGAACAAAATAAAGTTCAAAACTAGCATACTGGGATCGATAGACCCCGATCGGTTAAATTTAGCCCGCTGATTTTGGGGCCTGGATTCCAGCAATCATTGATGTTACTCATTTACGAAGGAATCCTTACGGTCACCCAGATTCCCGAAGCTGATAGCGCAGCGATTGTGTATAAGAGTGGATGGCAGCCTTGGTTGCACAATAAGTGGGGGTTAGAGCCAAGGGAACAAAGGCCAACCCTGAGGAAACGTTCATAATGACGGAGTAGGACTGTTTTTGCAGAAGAGGCAGAAGTGCTGCGGTAAGACGGATGGGGCCAAGCAGATTAGTGCCTATGGTGGATTCTACGTCGGCTAAGTCGTCCTGTTGAGACTGTAGTTTTTCAACCCGCATAATACCTGCATTGTTAATGAGGACGTTCAGCCCTGGATAATGTGTTGTTATGTGAACCGCAAAAGAACGAATGTTAGTAGGATCTTCAACATCAAGTGTAAGGGCTGTAATATCAGGATTCTTGGCGGTAGTCTCGTCCAGTGCTTGCTTACGGCGACCAGCGATAATAACTTTGTTTCCGAGTGCGCAGAAAGATTCTGCAAGGCCACGGCCAATTCCAGAGCCACCCCCTGTAATCAGAATTGTGTTACCAGTAGTCTTCATAATAATCGTTTATTACTATTGGAAGTTTAGCCCACATTTGGATATGGTTAACCTGAGCCAGGGAGTCACCCCCTTGACTTTCAAAGCTGGGTAGTGAGCTGCAAGTATGGGGGTGTAAGCCCAAATCCCAGAAAATTCCGTCAGCCCAAATCCAGCCCTGCCACGATCGCATCCAGGTCGATGACCTGTCCAGCACTGCGGGCTGACCAGAGCTACGTACACTGCGCCGTTTGCAGCGGGACTATCTGGAGACGGCCTACGTGTTTGTCAGCGAGCGCAAGGCACCACCATTGCAACGGCCAGGATACGCAGATGATCCAGCATTACCTCGTCCACCGCAACATCCACACACCAGCCGCCAAAGCGAACTGGCTTCAGACCGCTTCAAGAATTTCTGGCACGATTGTACATCGTGCGAGTTGACGGAATTTTCTGGGGTTTGGGCTTACACCCCCTCTATGAGTCCTTCAGTGAAAGACTTCTAGGTGTTGCACTTCAGATTTGAATTGGCGTTGCCATAACCAATACCTTCGCCAAACTACTAGGCACTTTTGGACGAAGAAATGGGGTGTATAGCGCCTAAATTAGCTACGCGGGCAAAAATAGA
>JBAUTA010000912.1:0-2903 GCA_049581985.1 Kovacikia sp. | reverse complement strand
GGCAATAATAATCCCAGCATGAGGGGAAGTACTGTTGCGGGCAAATCCAGTCAGACAATAGGTCCCAAATATTGTACAACAGGCCTCACTCTATCGGCTTGGCCCACCCACCGAAGAATACTGGTATCATAGAGCTCTTACTTTATCGCTAACATCGCGACTAAAAACTCCTTCATATACCGACAGGGTTTCAGATGTTATCCGTTCCCAATTGTAGTTTACCTCTATATGTTTTTTTGCTTTTGTAGCCATCGCTGCCATCTCATTTGTATGGTGAACGGCCCAGCTAAGCGCATCAGCACAGGAGTTTATATCCCCAGCCCGAAACAACATCCCTCGTCCACCCAGCAACAATTGCTGATGGGCAGGAATATCACTGGCAACTACCGGAATTCCTTCGCGCATGGCTTCCAACATGGCGAGAGGTAGCCCTTCCACATCCGAGGGAAGAACGAATAGCCCCGCTCCTCGCACAATTTCAGCCAGTCTTTCCCCATGAAGCTCTCCTGCAAATACAATATTGGGATTGCCTCCAGCCATCGTGGACAACTCCCTAGCAAACTGAGAAGTATCACTACTACCCCCCACAAAAATCAACTTCCAGCCAGGCAACTGTAATGCCTGAAATGCTTGAATGAGTAAGTCAGGACGCTTTTCAGGCACCAGTCTTCCCAAAAACACCATGTATTTGTTTTGTTGTATTCCGAGTGAAGTACCGTAGTGGAAATGTTCGTCCGAGACCCCATACCCAGCAGGTCCATTGGGAATATAAATTGTGTCCCGGTTATAGGTCTTCTTAAAGTACGAGCGCAGTTCTTCAGAAACGACAATAATTTCATCGGCAAAGCGAACCGCTGCACGCTCTCCCAGGTGCAGTATGCGACTGGAAATATTTCCCCATTTGGCACGACTCCAGTCTAAACCTTGGCAAGAAACCACTACCTTTGTGGCAGAGGAAGCTAACTTAGGCAGCGCAGTAAAAAGTGCAGGCCCTAGGGCATGGATATGGACAACATCATAGTGTTTACGGCTAGAAGCGATAGCGCTCAGGGCAGAACTAGCCAAAGCGTCCAATCCTCGCAAATTTGGGCATGGCAACGCCGTTACCCGAACGCCTTGGACTTCATACTGATGCAACCAAGAAGTATCTACATAGTTAGCGCGAGCAAAAAGGTCCACATGATGTCCCCGCTCAACCATACGCGGATAGAGCTCCTGACAGTAATGCTCGATACCTCCTTGTTTTGCGGGTAATCCTTTCGCTCCAATAACGGATATGTTCATTAAGGCTAAATCTCCCTAGTAAAGTAACTTGATTTTGAGTGAGTTGGTCAGGCAGCTAAATGAATAGAAGAAGCTGCAGAAAAAATGAATATAGAAGGACCATGTTCAGTGGACTAGACATTTATCAGTCTCTTTTGTCCCCAGCGTTTCAACATATCTTCATACACAGAGCTAATAACAGCTTGAGCCCCATAGGGTTGAGCAGAATGTACGCACGCATCAGGAGAATAAAAACTTAAATCAGATAAAACCTTCCTTATTGCTTCAGCAATTGCAGTAGGAGTACGTTCATGAACAACGACTCCGCTATTAACAGAAAGTAGATTCGGAGTCTCTCCACAGCGAGTAGTAATAACAGGGGTTCCGCAAGCCAGGGCTTCTAGTGCTACTAAAGGTAATCCTTCATAGGAACTCGTCAAAACAAATGCATCAGCAATGCGATGCAAGCGTGATAGTTCATGCTGAACAACAGGACCCAGCATGGTTACTTGTTCTGTTAGCCCAAGCTGTGCAATTTCCACCTGAATTTCACCACGTAATTCTCCTTCACCCGCAATTAAAAGGTGGACATTGGAATTATCCAAAGCTACAAGTGAACGAACTAAAAGGATAGGATCTTTCTGGGGATGAAGCCGACCGGCAAAAAGAATAAAATGACTGTCTTCATTGATTCCTAGCTTTTGAGCGAGCTTACGTCGATTTCGATCACACTCTTCTGCTGACCACGGGAAAAAGATTTCATTATCTACCGTATTTTTCATAAATGACACCCGATCGGCAAGCATTGGGTATTGCTGTTGATACCAGGCTGCTGATTCAGTATTACAGGAAAAAATTTGATCAAACTGCTGTACTAATGTTCTTTCAAGAGCAAAATATACTTCTGGGAAACGACGCCAAAGAATAGCTTTTTTATTTTCTACTGCTGTCATTTGTTTTCGTATATCGTTATGGATAAAAAGTGTTTTATCTCCAGACCATTTTAAGCTTGCTAGCGTTGGCTCCAAACGATGAAAATGAACAAAATCAGAGGAAAAATCTTTTCCAAGAAGAGCCGCAGTATACTTAATAGTCGTTGGGATTAAGCCCCTAATGTTATCATCAAGAACTGAAAAGAGGGAAAGAAAATGTATTCGTTTCCCCTCAAACTCAGCCTCTTTCCAAATCCCTATAGATGCATGAGGATCATCCTCTATACCCACTAACCGAATATTAAATTCGTCATGGGCATATTTAATGAACGAACGGACGATAGTTTGTATTCCTCCGATACTTGGACTCCAGGGATCAAACTGATAAAAGATGGTTAAAGTCGGCTGGGACATAAATAACTCAGAGTGTTTTGAGTGAGCATGAACATAGTGAATCTCTGTCAGGGGGAAAAAGCCCAACTCTCAGCTCTTTAGTCTGGGTAGGACTGTTAATGAACCCTTAATATTGGTCACACTAGAGAGGGCAAGTTAAGAAGCTTTTTTTCTAGATCATTGATAATCCAAAAGAAAAAACGTTTGGTGGGGATAAAATACTTAATTTGTGAGATGGATGAAGTGCATGTTCTGCCTCTTATTCTGTAAGCACTTAGTATGCTCCCTCTTTCCTTAGAACAACCATCACTGTCC
>JBAUTA010000911.1:0-1795 GCA_049581985.1 Kovacikia sp. | reverse complement strand
ATTGGGTGTCCGACGCTAACGTTGACAGCACCCTACGCTCCGGTCAAGAAGTTGTTTTTTGACAGCCGCTTAATTAGAGATGAGGAAATTGAGGGGACGATCGTCAAAAATCTATGGTTTCAAACGGTGAGTGAACTGCCTCTATGAAAGATCTAATTAAAGGGCTACGGGAATTTAAGGCGACCTATGTTTCTGCCCATTGGGAACTGCTAGAAGAGCTATCTCATGGTCAAAAGCCTAGAGTGCTGTTTATTACCTGCTCAGACTCCCGCATCGATCCTGCCTTAATGACCCAAACCGATCTGGGAGATCTCTTCATTATTCGCAATGCGGGGAATATTATCCCGCCCTACGGCGCTGCTAATGGGGGTGAGGGGGCAACCGTAGAGTACGCGATTCATGCCCTTGGGATTGAACAAATTATTGTCTGTGGGCATTCTCACTGTGGCGCAATGAAAGGGTTGCTGCAATTAAACAAGCTCCAGGAAGAAATGCCCCTGGTTTACGACTGGCTCAAACATACCGAAGCAACCCGGCGACTGGTCCGGGAAAGCTATGGCGATCGCGACAGTGAACAATTGCTGGAAGTCATGATCGCTGAAAATGTGCTGACTCAAATCGAAAATCTGCAAACCTACCCGGTTATCCATTCCAGACTATACCAGGGGAAACTCAGGATTTATGCCTGGGTTTATATGATCGAAACGGGCGAAGTGTTGGCCTATGACCCGGAGACCCATTGCTATGTGCCACCTCAAAGCCAGATCTTTGACTCCCATGAAGAGCTTCCTGAACGGGTGATGACGACCCTGGAGGCTTCTCCCATTGCCTGTCAGCTAAATCCCAACCATTTCCGGCCGCCTGCTGCTAATTTGAGTTCCCCAGTGAGTTCTAGCGTGAGTTCTAACGGGAATGGTGAAGTTTCCCCGGAATCCGTTTCGTCAGCAACGCCCTGGCTTTCACCGGAACAGGCAGAGCGAATCTATCGGGGATCGGCACGGAGAAAGTGATGGTCATCAATTAAATTGTTTATGAAAATTGCCTGTGGCAATTGCAGCCTCCGCAAGCACCGTCTGGCTCTAAGGGGCTAGGCCTAATCAAACTGAAGCTGCCAGTGGGGTGGCAGGGGTGCCCCCCCTACCTGGGAGCGCAACCCCTACCCCCCCTTTCTACAATGAATGGGGCCGACCGACTTACCACCCTACTTAGACAGGAATCGGAACTTGAACCTGTTGCAGTTCTAAACCCTGGGCATAAATTGTATCAATTGAAAGCATTTGACCGTCCGTGGTCATAAATTTGTGGTCTTGGGTAGCGCGGATTGTGGAGCCGTCTTCCAGGGTGTATTCAAAGAGCTCCTGCCGTCCCCGATCGTGCCACTGAATGATCGATTGACTGTAAAGATGGCCCCCAGGCGTAACGCTATATACCGTACAGGGAAGCTGGTTTTCAACGATTTCGCCGATCGGAATGGCCCCGTATTCGATCGTCAAAATTGGAGTATCGTAGCTGAGACAATATTCAGCAAATTTCACCATTTGCTCAAATAGTTCCGCAGCAACTTTCGGTTTCACACCATTTTTTTCCGCACCCTCGATAAAAAGCTCCTGGTGCTTTTCCATCTCAGACTTTTTCTTTTTACCCATGGCTCGTCGCAGCAGGTCTGCCTGACCGAGGGAGTAACCTGCCATATCCTGGGCAATTTTCATGATCTGTTCCTGGTAGACCATGATGCCGTAGGTTTCGTTCAAAATCGGCTTCAGGATATCGTGGGGATAATCGATCCGTTCCCGAC
>JBAUTA010000910.1:0-8984 GCA_049581985.1 Kovacikia sp. | reverse complement strand
CGAAAGTTTCCATGCACTTGACTAATTGCCAGGGATAGGGAGGAAGAAACTGATAATCCCCATTCTGCTGTTGGGGCACGTTCCCTTCTCAACCCATCCTTCAACACAATTTCTTTCTGATCTGGCTGAGTAACCTGCGCCATTTTAATTTTGCGAGGCGCAACTTTGTCAGGCTTTTGATATTGGATGGGTTCTGATTTTTGTGATCAAAAAAGTCATTCAGCTGATCCAGGATAATGCTCAAACGCGAAATCAATTTCTCAGTCCGGTACTCTGCTAAAACGTCCTCAGACAGCGCTAGGGAGGGCGACTGGTTTAATGCTTTCAAAATACGTTGAATGTCATACTCTTTTGAGTATGCGGCGATTTTGTGACAGTTAAAACCCGGATCCAGGTAATCGGAAAGGGCACCATTCAGGCTGGAAAAGACCTGACAGCCACAGGCAAGTGCTTCCATTGGCGGCAGACCAAATCCTTCACTAACGTGTTGCTGTGCCCAATATTCGGCAGAGTCGTAGAGATAGATTTTGGTGCGATTAAAGAGCTGTGCCAGATCATCCACATAGGAATCAATAACGTAAACACGGCAATGCTTTTGTAGGGCTGGAAGCAGTTCTTGAAACAAATACTCAGAGGATTTGCGGGTTTGCACTAGAACATCAATATCTCGCTCTAGGTTGAGATTATAAAACTGGTCAGAAATCTGATTGGGCAAATAGTAAATTAAGGAATTAGGAGCGTGTTGCCCCCAATATCCCATGGTGTTTCGACTGACCGCAACGATCGGCACATCAGGCGGCAAGCTAAACCCATAACCCGCACTGTGGGCATGGTAAATTCTATTATGGGATTTTAATTTGGTAGCCAGTTTTGCGACATCAAAACCCCAGCTAAGGACAAAGATGATATCCTCTAAATTTTTGTGAAGCAAATCCTCGAGGAAAAGCGTATCTTTCTCTCGCTGACGGTAGGTGACAACTTCTGCAGGGCAAATCCGCTGGGCCAGGTTGAGGGTGTTTAATTCTGCCGAGAGGCCGCCGCAAACAAATTTGCCGCCAGTTCCGGGAACTAAGAAGTATAGCTTTCGCATAGGGGAAGGGACAGAGGTTATCCCATTTTAGATTGAAAATCGGCGATTTAAGATTGTGAAAGCCCTTACAAATAAGCCTTTCAGGAAATCGCCTGGCCTAAATCTAATTTGTAAATCTAATTTGTAAATCTAATTTGTAAATCTAATTTGCAGCGGTGCCACGCCCCAGCGCAACCTTTCCCAGGCGAGTCAAGCCTTGGGATGCTTGCCGACGCTGGCGTTTTACTCAGCATGACCGGATCAATCGTTCTGTGAAGTCCTCTTAAGGGATTTGGTTGAGCGGGTGATCGGGGCGAAACGTGATAGGGTTTATATGGTACAAATGTACTGTAAATGTACTGTATTGTTGTCGCTGGACCCCGATAAGGATGCGACCCTGGAGATTCCATGCAAACTCGACTTCTGACCTTAGTGGCTGTTGTTCTGGCTGGCTGCTCCACCGTTTCTGGCCCCAGTGGGATTGATGGTGGAATTGATGATAATGCTCAAAATAATGTTCAGGGCAATGCCCAGGGCAATGTTCAGGGCAATGTTCAGGGCAGTATTCAGAGTAATATTCAGGGCAGTATTCAGGGCAATGTTCAGGGCGATCGCTTAAATAATGCTCAAAGCAATACTCAACGCAATGTTCAGGTTGATGACGCCGTTGGCGTTCCAGAGGCCGACTCCCCCCGGGGCGGCCAACAGGCTGTTGCCCCTCCCCCCTCTCCAGAAGTTGCGCTTGCTTCCTATTTGAACCAATCGGGGGCTGTTCTCTACGATGCTGAGAATTGCGCCTATTGCCGCAAGCAGCAACGGTTGTTTGGTCTGGTTGCCTTTCAATCGCTGAAGGTGGTGAATTGCGGCCCCTGGGATGCCCCTTTCCGGGAATGTAGGCAGCTTGGCATTCGCACGTTTCCAACCTGGGAAATTGGCGGCAGGCGTTATCCTACCATTTTGCCCTTAGATGAAATCGCGGAAATTTCTGGCTTCCAGCAAGCCACTGATCCGAGTCAGGCTGGAAATCGGGGAGGAGCGCAATGAAGCCAGTTTTTATCCGAAGGAGAAGGCCCACTCGATTGGTTTATGGTGTTCTGGGGGCGATCGCCGCCTGGGTCGCAGTCATCTTCCTGGGAAACTCAGAACAGCTTAGTAACCTTCTGGTAGATGCTCAATTGGCCTATCGGGGCTGGCTCACGTCGTACCATGCGGCCAATTCTTTCCTGCTACTGCTGGCTTGTTTTGGCGGCGGGTTGGTGGTCAGCGTCTCTCCCTGTACCCTTTCCCTGTTGCCCGTTAACCTGAGCTACCTCGGAGCGCAGGAATTTGCTTCGCGCTCAGATGCGCTGAAAAAGTGTTTGCTGTTTGTCTTGGGAACTGCGACAGTGCTGACTTTGCTGGGACTCTTCTCCGGGTTTCAGGGCTTTATTTTGATTGACTATCAGGGGTATGGGCAGGTGGCGATCGGTCTGCTCATGGTGTTGATGGGTTTAAACCTGCTGTTCTCCTTTTCCCGGCAGTTGAGCCTGTCCTTTCTTCAAGGAGGTGCCCACTCCATAGCAGAGGCAATCCGGTCTGGCATGGCTGGACCTTACGGCGTTGGCATGTCCTTTGCCCTGATCGTGACTCCCTGCGCGAGCCCAATTCTGTTCGCAGTTTTGGGAATTGCCGCAGCTACCCATTCTCCGATTCAGGCAGGGATTATGCTGTTTGCCTATGCGTTGGGTTATAGCGGGCTGGTCTTCCTGGCAGGACTATTTACGGGACTGGCAAAACGGGTCAGAAAGCTTTCTCCCCATACCCAATTCATTTCCAAACTTGCAGCCAGTGTAATGGTCATTTTTGGCTGTTCCTATACCCTGAGTGGGATCCGATGGTTCCTGGCGGTTAAGTAAGGGAGCCTGGTAGTCCGTCAGGATATTGGGACAGTTTTTTCCTGGCGGGAAAGCCCTTTCCCAATTCAAATGGGGACGAAGCAATCTGCTATCAGATGGTTGGCTCGTTAAGTGAGGGATTACACAGAAAATGCTCTCTGAGCTTCCTATTCTTTAATACTGACTGGTATTTTTGGGCACATATCAGCCAATGTTTGCAGGATCCTCCCAATCTTTTAACAGAATTGGGCTTCTATCGTGTTCAAACCCACGCCAGCCTTTCCAGCCTATTCTTTTATTTTTTAAGTCTAACCGATGCAGAAAACTGAGCAAAAACCTGAAACCTTACCTCGCAATTGTACCTTTAGCGAGTCAGATTGGCTGGCACTTGCGCCCTTCTGGTATCCCATTGCTTTTTCCCATGAAGTGACTGCCGAGAAGCCATTTGGTACCAAGCTGTTGGATCAGCGGTTGGTTGTCTACCGCCTGTCTGATGGGGCGATCGTCGTCGCTCGCGATATCTGCCTGCACCGGGGTGTGCCCCTGAGCCTGGGGTGGATTGACGGAGACCAACTGGTGTGTGCCTATCATGGAGTTCGTTATG
This sequence comes from Kovacikia sp., assembly GCA_049581985.1. Lineage (GTDB taxonomy): Bacteria > Cyanobacteriota > Cyanobacteriia > Leptolyngbyales > Leptolyngbyaceae > Kovacikia. The sequence goes on along the minus strand of JBAUTA010000910.1, from coordinate 5,437 downwards.
ACAAAAAGGGGCAATGCGTTTGCATCCCTGCCTATTCCGAGTCTGCTATTCCGTCCCGCTTAAAACTGACAACCTATCCGGTCATGGAGCGTTATGGGCTTGTCTGGACGCGGCTTATCGATAATGGCCCCGTTGCCTTTCCGGAATTGAGTGAATGGGATGATCCCGATTATCTGCAAGTCCTTCCCAACAGTGTTGAGATGGATGCAGCGGCAGGTCGCCAGGTGGAAGGGTTTCTAGATGTGAGCCATTTTGCGTTTGTTCATGCTGCGTCGTTTGGCGATCGCGATAACCCGGAAGTACCTAATTATCCCGTAGAGCTAACTCCCCATGGCTTCCGCGCTGACTACATCAGCACTGTTAGCAACTATCCCCATGCGCTCAAACATCTCAACCCGCCTGGATTTGTCTGGCGCAGGCTATTTGAAGTGTGGCTACCATTTACCGCGAAGTTAACTGTTTTCTTCCCCAATGGGGGATTGTTACACGTTCTCAATGCGGCATCCCCCGTGTCTGCCCGGAAGACACGTTTGTTTGTGCCGATTTGCCGCAACTTTGACAAGGATGCCCCCCTGCAAGACACCCTTGACTTTAATCATCAGGTGTTTGCTGAAGATCAGGTAATGGTGGAAGAGCAGTATCCCGAAGATCTTCCGATTAATCTCCAGGATGAGGTTCACATTAGCGGCGATAAGAGTTCTATTACCTATCGGAAAAAGCTGGCAGCTATTGGTTTAGGGCGATCGTTTACGGCGTGATCAGCAGAGCTTTGCCTCTCGTTCCAGGGGATGGTCCTGGGAGGCAGAGCCTTGATTCGCTGATCCTACTTTAAGCAGCCATAGGTACCTCCAATACTTGCTCACAGTGTGCCCTTGAGCAAATAAACCGGGCACAAATTTTGCTACTTCTTGAGCCATTGGGTTGCCGTCGGCGTCAGCCCAATGACTGTAACCAGAGCGATCGCCGATGGCACCAAGGGTAACCACCCGCCCTTGAAGATAAACACCCCGTAACAAGTCAGATAAAGGATTCCGGTAAACCCAACACCCACCACTATCAGCATTCGGGGACGTTGAATGGCCCAGATGATCGCGCCACCGACCATTGCCCAGGCGACCACACACAGCGCATCGCCCCAGAACGGCAACCACCAGATGAGCGCTCGGCCATCCAGCACAGCGCTGGTCAACTGGCTGACCATTTGCGCCTGGATGATCACTCCTGGTAGTTCGCCCACAGGGGTGATGGAATAGTCATTCACGCCAGCGCGGGCAGTGACCCCAATGAACACAATGCGATCGCGGATTTTTGCGGGGGGCACCTTGTCTTCCAGGACATCCCGTAACCGCACCTGTTCTAAAAAATTTCTGGCTTTTCCCTGGTAGGTACGGAAGTTCAACAGCGTTTGATAGCCGCCTGCACGCAGGTTTGCATAACCACCGGAGTAAGGATCGAGGCGTTGTAAGCGCGTGTTTCCCAACTGCAACGCCTGGATCAGGTCTCCATCGGGTGTAAATGGTGCCCGGTAGGGTTTTCCCTCAGACTCCAGATAGTGACGGGCGATCGTGAGGCTTAAAGAACTGTCTGTGGCACAAACCGATGGAGTTGGGGTATCCACCAAAAGTTGACGTCGCACGACTGTTCCATCGACTGTTCCATCGAAGATCAAATCGCTAAAGCCCAGTCGTTTGCCAAACTGAGCAGGGGGTAGCTCGTCTGGGGCGCGAACCCCTTCCTTCCATGCTGTATTGAGTTTGCACAGCAAAACCAGGTTCGCATCTTGCTGAAAATGTTGCACGAGGCTGGGTTGATCGGTCGCAAAGTCACGATACATGTCCAGCCCAATCACCCGTGGTTTCGCCTGTTGGAGTTTATCGAGCAAGCGCGACAGGGATGGATCAGGAAGGATCCCCCCCCGCACGCCGATCGGATAGGCTTTGTTTTGGAGCTTAATGTCTTCATCATCAATGGCAACCAAAAGCAGGCGATCGTCCCTCGCCTCACTGGGTTTCCAGTTCATGAATCGGTCATAGGCCATTAATTCTAACGGTTGCAGCCAGCCCATAAGCCGGGCTGTAAGGACCAGAAAACTGACTCCCAGGCTTGCCAGTACAGCCGTGCGAGGCGTTGGTTTGCGCAACGGTGCATAGCGACTGGTAGTAATGTATTGCTGCTGGAGTGCTGTCGGTTGGGGCTGCTTGTTTGCTGCCAACTGAAGCCATTGCATGGCATCGGTGAGTTCTTTACCCCGCAGCAGGAAGCTCGGATCATGGGCTTCCTGCTGCCATTCAAGGGATTGGATTAATAACCGTGTATGCAATCGGATATGGTCTGGATCGGTATCCAATGTCCGCACCAGTTCACCAAAATTGCTAAAGAAATCCTTGTCATGTCGATTGAAATCAAGCCACTGAATGCCTGCTAAACAAGGAGGTAAATCGGTACTCTGCACGGGTCTGTACAAAACAGGGACAACCCGTTTATTTAATTTGAGAGCGTACTCAACTTCTTCGACGCAATAGGGGGATTCAATTGAATTGGGGGAAATAATGAACAAAAAGTTATTGGACGTTTCAATTCCCCGAAAGATCTCCTGTTGAAAATCACTACCAGAGGCAATGCTCTCTTGATCAAACCAGGTCGTCTTGCCTTGAATTTGTAGTGCATTGTTGAGACGACGGACAAAATCAGAATCCACCCGAGAGTAAGCAATAAACACATCCAGCGATCGACCAGCAGGCTGTTGCAGGCTTTCTTCAATGAAGATTTGTTGTAGTGACGTGGACCCATGTTGAGTCTGTAAGTGGGCCAGCTTCAGCCAGGATTCCGCCTGACGTAGGTTATAGCCTCGCAATAAAAGACTTGGGTTACGGTTCTGACGCTCCCACTTCAGCGCTTTTGCCAGCAGCAATTTGTGCTGCTCGTAATACAGGGCATCCTGATGTAGGATTTTGAGCAGTTGGCTCTCGTCCTGACTGTAATCTTCGGCTACAACGTTGTCGGTGAGGTCGATGTATTGCAGGCCACGGAGAGCGGGGGGGCTTTGAGCGGGGTCAGTTTCGCCAGCCAGTAGGGGAATAATGCGTTTGTTGAGCGACAGCGCGTAGTCCAGCTCATGCTGGCAGTAGGCTGATTGGAGTGAGTGGGGAGACAATAAATAAACAACATTATCTGCTTCTTCAATCCCCTGATCGATCGCGGCTTGAAAGGTTGCGCCTGTTTGAATATCCATCTTACTGGTCCAGACCGTAAAGCCTTCTCGCATTAAGCTGCGACGAACTTGCTCGGCAATCTCATCGTCTTTCTCCGCATGGGAAAGAAAGACCTGCGTCATCAAATTATCCGCATTCTTGATACTCTCGGTAATGTATTCGCAATGCAGATCGGTCGGGCTACAGGGCGGCTGCTCGTTATGGAAGCGTCGCTTAAGCCAGTCTTCGGCAAGATGCCGCTCTTCCCCCGTTAGCAAATAACGGGATTGTTTTTGGCGGCGTTCCCAAACCAATGCCTGGGTTAGAAAGTAGGTATGTTTTTTAACATAGTCCCGGTGATGCTCAAAGAGAGCCATCAATTTTGCGAGGGACTCCTCAAAGTCTTCTGTGCCTTCCCGAAAATAGAGCCAGTTGATTTTGGCGATCGCGGGCGGCATGTTTACAGTGCTGGAGTGCAGCCCTTTGGCTTGATAGCGTTCCCAGGCAGCAGCATCGGCATCAGGGTAACGCTGTTGCCAGGTTGCGTGGCTGATTTGTTCTACGTGTAATAAAGGGATAATGCGCTTATTACAGCGGCTTGCTACTTCAATTTCTTTTAAGCAATAGGGTGAGTTCACCGAGTGTGGTGAGATGATAAATAAAAAGTTATCTGTCTTTTCAATCCCATCATCAATCTGATTCTGATAATCTACAGCTAAGGGAATATCGGTTTGGTCTAACCAAACGTTGATTCCTTGCTTAAGCAGTCGCTGATGCAGCCGGATGGCAAAGTCTTGACTATCTGCCCGCCCATAAGAAATGAAGGCATCTTGAAAGTCATGCATGATAAACCAGCTTGCTAGGATAGAGAATGCCCCAAATATATCACCAAGATTATGACTTCTCGAAGATTATTGGTTTGGTATAGGATAATTGTCTGCACCCTGGCTGGGGTACTGTTGGGAGGCGTTTTAGAGTCGGCGATCGCGCCTACGCCAGCACACGCAGACTCGATTCTGGAACGGCTCCATAACTTGATTTGGCCTCCCACGAGCCGAGGAACCGCCAGTGGTCGCAGGCGGGGTGGGGCGATTCGAGGCAACTGTGCAGCCGTCAATCATTCATCTGTGGATGGGAAGGAGTTGATTGCTCTCATCCCTCAAAATAATGAAGGGACAACAACCAGCACCTTTCCTACGGTCTGGTTTTATCTTCCCCTGTTTCAATTTCTTCCGTCCGATCAGGCTTCTGCAAACCCTGCCCCTGTACCAGTGAGAGAGGGCGAATTTATGTTGCTGGACGAGCGCGGACAGCCTGCCCTTAAGGCTCCCATCCCAGTCAAACTACCGGACCAATCTGGGTTTGGTCGGTTTACCCTGCCCAGTGACCCATCAGTCTGGGTGAATAGCCAGGGGCTTGAAGCTGGCAAACGCTATAACTGGTTTTTCTCGGTCAGTTGTGATGCCAAACAACCAGCCAAAAACCCCAGCGTGAGCGGTTGGATTGTGCGCGTCGAAGCGCCACCAGGGTTAGCGGAACAGTTACAGAAAACCCCAGAAAAAGACCGTTACGGGGTCTACATCACCAACGATATTTGGTTTGATGGTTTTACCCTCCTCTCTGAAAATCGTCAGGCCGATCCAGACAATTGGGCAGCGGTGTTAAAGGAGTTAGAGCTTGCAACGATGACTCAAGCACCGATCGGGGTTTTGCAGCCAATTAAGAGTAACCCATAGGGTTTGGTGATGGCGGCTCACAAAGCGCCTCAGCACTCAAGCCCGATCGCGCCGATCGTTTTTATGCCGTAGGAATGAGACCTCTATGCGGGTAAATGTTTGTGCCAAGTGTATTCCCAAGAAGAAGGAGCAGGCTTATACTCTGAACGAAGAGTTTCTAATCAGATGTGAAGAGACATATCCTTCCGCTCTGGGGTATTGGAGGCTTAGCCGTTGGCTTACTCACGGGGATAAGCACTGCCCAAGGGCAGATCATCCCAGATGCCACGTTGCCTGTGAATTCGATCGCTCCTCCCGGCTGTACGGTCTGCACGATCACAGGCGGCACTGAGCGGGGCGTGAACCTTTACCACAGCTTTCAGCAGTTCTCCATTCCCATAGGCGGCGCAGCGTATTTTAACAATGGGTTACAGATTCAGAATATCCTGACCCGCGTGACGGGCACCTCGCTGTCGAATATCGATGGGTTGCTGCGGGCGAATGGGACAGCGAATCTGTTTTTGCTCAACC
>JBAUTA010000909.1:0-1594 GCA_049581985.1 Kovacikia sp. | reverse complement strand
ATGCGCGACTCTCCTACGACACCGAAGCCACCATTGCCAAAGGACGCTATCTCATTTCTGAATACAAGAAAGCCGGAATTTCCCGCGATCGTATCCTGATCAAAATTGCCTCGACCTGGGAAGGCATTCGGGCTGCCGAAGTCTTGGAGCAAGAAGGGATACACTGCAATCTAACGTTGTTGTTTGGCTTGCATCAAGCGATCGCTTGTGCCGAAGCAGGTGCGACGCTGATTTCTCCCTTTGTCGGTCGCATTCTGGATTGGTACAAGAAGGATACTGGACGCGATTATGCTCCTTCTGAAGATCCAGGCGTGTTGTCCGTCACCCAAATCTACAACTACTACAAGAAATTCGGCTACAAAACTGAAGTCATGGGAGCCAGTTTCCGTAACATTGGCGAAATTACCGAACTGGCAGGCTGTGACCTGTTGACCATTTCTCCCGCCTTGTTGGCACAGTTACAGCAAACCACTGAAGAACTGCCTCGCAAACTCGATCCAGCGAAAGCAGCAATGATGGAGATTGAAAAACTGACCCTCGACAAAGCCACCTTTGACCAGATGCACGCCAGCGATCGCATGGTCTCTGAAAAACTGGACGAAGGCATTAAAGGCTTTAGCAAAGCTCTGGAAACACTGGAAGGTCTGCTGGAAAGCCGTCTAGCCAAGTTAGAAAGCGGCACTAAAGTCAGCACTGCCACTGGCGATATTTTCCGAAGCTACGACCTGGATGGCGACGGCTTTATCACTCGTGAAGAGTGGATGGGCACTGATGCAGTGTTTGATGCGCTCGATCGCGATCGCGATGGCAAGATTACCCCTGAAGAAATGGGGTCAGGATTGGGAGCAATTCTGCAAATGGCAACTGTTTAGCAACTTAATGTATGAAAATACTGGTACTTAATGCAGGTTCTAGCAGTCAAAAGAGCTGTCTCTACGAGGTAGCAGGCGATCGGCTTCCCGATGAACCCCCAGAGCCGCTTTGGGAAGCCACTGTAGATTGGACGCACCAACAGGGCTTTGCAGAAATCAAAGTCAAAACATCGACAGGGAAGGTATTGGTCGATATTTTCCAGAGCTACGACCTAGATGGCGATGGCTTTATCACCCGTGAGGAGTGGATGGGTGCTGATGCTCTGTTTGATGCGATCGACCGCGATCACGATGGCAAAATCACTCTCGAAGAAATGGGTTCGGGTTTGGGAGCAATTCTTCAGATAGCAAAGGAAGAAGTTCCAACACAATCGCGCCCCAAAGTCATTACTCATTTGTTGGAGACACTCTGGCAAGGCAAAACCGCTGTCATTGGGCATCCATCGGAAATTAACGCAGTTGGGCATCGGGTGGTACATGGTGGACAGGAGTATAGCGAAACGGTCAAAGTGACCGCTGAAGTGAAAGCTGCGATCGCACGTCTCTTTGCTCTGGCTCCTATTCATAACCCTGCCAACCTGGAAGGCATTGAAGCCGTCGAGAGAACTTTGGGAACTGAAGTGCCACAGTTCGCTGTGTTCGATACCGCCTTTCATAGTCATTTGCCAGATGCTGCCGCAATCTATCCTGGTTCCTATAAGTGGGTAGAGCAGGGCATTCGC
>JBAUTA010000908.1:0-2958 GCA_049581985.1 Kovacikia sp. | reverse complement strand
TTACTGGACTCCACAGCGGTGTGAACTCGCGTCGGCAATCATTAATTTCCGTAATAATTCCCCCATCAACCTTTATAACGGCAAGAGGTGCGTAATGATGGGTAGTTCCGTGAGGTAATAAGGGAAGGGGATTATCTTTGGAGCCAGGCCACTCAACATCACCTGTAGCAGTACGGGCTGGGAGCATCCAATAATCGCCAACGCGGTAGGACTTTAATCTCTTTGGGTCGAACTTAATCTCGATTCCATTTTCTAGTGGAACCCATTCATCGCCCAAGGGAATTGTCGTAACATTGGAATCCCAACGGCGCAGATATGGATGGCTATTAAGTTGTGTGTCAACCGGAAGAACTGACGAACCGGATAACCAGACTTGCCTTTCCTGGACATCAAGTTTGACCACTTTCAGCAATTGTCTGGTGCGCTCCTGCCATACGTAGTCATCATCCACCATTTCAACAAAATCTCCCTCAGAAAGGCTGAAGCGACTGTCATAGCCCAGATGTTCCAGGACAACGATTGTGGAATTATTGGATGTGCCAACACTAAGCACTGGGAAAACGACGGCACTGTTCTCCCGTGACCAGACAAAAGAAATACTATCAATATTTGTTGAAATTGAAAAAATCTCGACTCTATAAAGCTGATTTTCAGAACCTCGGTACTTTGACTCAGGGGCAATAAGGCAGGGGTCGTTCTTGCCTTCATCGGGCTTTGTAGCTTTGGCAATGAGGTGTCCCTGTCCAGGCTTGCTTATATCTTTGATCTCTTTGAGGAAAGCCTCATGGTCCTTTAGGAAAGTTGAAGCGTCACTGGTTGTCGATTGTAGTTTTACTTGCCATACTATTTGCGATCTTGTTGCTGTATCAGTTCCTCCGAGAGCCACTTCACGTATACCAGGCACCCGTTCATCAGCATCCTCAATGCTGGTAACATGGCGCTCCCAAACATCCAAATAGACGACATATTGACCAGGAAATATAGTTTTATTTACATCCTTATAGTAAGGTTGGGTACGATAAGTAGTAAGCGGAAAAATGGAAGTAAGGCGATCACTTGAGTACTTGTTTGTAGGAGCAGTCGTGATACTTACGAATTGACTATCTTTTTCTAAATTATTATTATCAACCTTAGTAATCATGAGGTCATATGGAAAAATATCCTTTACTAAAATACTAATGTAGTCTGTCTCTTTCAGTACGTGATTTTTAGCAGCCCAAGTGGGTATAGACGCTTTAGAATCTCTTATTTGTAATGGAACAGGAATTGAGTTTAGTGTACAGAGGATACCATCAACGTAGTAGTGTCCAGAACCAATGACGAAGTCATTAGGCAATTGTAAAGGTTCAGGAGCAACAGCATTAGGAGGAGTAGGAGGAACTTGACTCTTTCTGATCTCAAACCCCACGTTTTTATAAGGACCGCCGTGAGGCCCGACTAGGTCGGATGTCAGGGTTTGGAGATGATATAGTAGGGTGTCAACTTGTTCATTCCAATCAGCATCTAGTTGTACCCGCCCTTGCTGCATGAGGATGCGTAGGTAATTTTTGCGGCGGTTATAAAGGGACGTGAAACGACTGCCATCATGTCTGAGTTCACCTTGCATAATTGGCTCCTAGTTAGCATAAATAATTCCAGTTGTCATCCCAGCTGGTGTGTACTCATCCAGCCGGGCAATCAGATTCGCAATGCGTTGGGGTTGAAAGAGGTCGTGAAAGACACCCATTTCGGATTCGTCCTCAGCACCTCGTTTAATCTCTTCAGCGCAGGTGTTGGCAAGCTGACAGTAGGTGGGGGTGCTGTATCGAATGCTGTTGAAGCGGGGGTGAACGCGATCTCGCTCCCTTTGCTTCGCTTGATTAATATCTGCTGGGTTCAGTGTCTTGCTTTCCTTAGCAGCATTTTCCATAAGTTGACCGGCGATTGCCTGTTCAACTAAATCGGGCTGGCAGTGATAGCGGCGGGGGGTACGTGAATTCGGGAAGACGTAGCAAAACCGGACACAACCCCGTTGACGGCTGGCGACCAGCACCTTATTCATAAAGATAGTATTCTCAGCTAGATCTAGGGCGTGTACCTGAACTTGACCCAATACCGTACTGCGTAGAATAGTGAGTCGGATATAAGCAACGGGACAGCCGGGAGCATCGATCACCATTTGTTCGGAGCCGGTAGAATCAAGAATGCTGTCACTTATTTGAATGGGCAGAGGTTCGGTTGCTACCTCATCCTGGTTCACCTGGATAGACCCAACAATGCTATGGGCTATCTCCAATTGACCAATGAGATTAAACAATTCCAAACTCGGTTCAACTGGGCGTTTGGGTTCGCAATTAGAATGCAAGGCCCAACCGGGAACTAAGGTACAGTGACGGATGATTATCTGCACTGGCGACCAGTCAGCGACGGACTCTGAGGGCGGGTTATCCAGATTGTGAGGCATTTCCCGCTGTACCTGTAATCCACGCCCCATAATCAACAAACCGTCCAACACTAAGCGACTTCCTGATTGGACGGTAACGCGCATGGGATCTGCCTCTTGGATTTCGTAGTCAAGGAGGCGAATCACAGGGCGCGTGCGGTTAGCTGCTCGGATCTGTAAGCTGTGATCTGCGGGTAAAAGTAGGACGAGCCGCTCAGTATAAACACCGCTATCGGTTATTTCAATTACCGCATGCTCATAACTATCCTGCTCAGGATGGTTTTCCCAATCAGTCCGCCATTGACTGATAGCAGCGTTAATTGTGTGAAAAGTGCCCTTTCTGCCCACTCGATAAAGGGTGTGCTGCTTAGGCTGAGACAGGGGGCGATCATATTCGCCTCCCCCCAAATCAGTACTAAACCCATATTGATAGGAAACCCAGACCCCCCAATTTTTTGGGATCTTGCGGGAATGAAACACCATCCGTCCTAAGACTGGATCTACTGCCACTTTTCCTTGCGGTGGCTGGTATTGCC
>JBAUTA010000907.1:0-1547 GCA_049581985.1 Kovacikia sp. | reverse complement strand
CTTCAAATCATTGAGGGTACGCTGACTTAACGGATTCTCTATTTTCAACGCCTCCACCAGGGTGTCTTCATACTCCTGCAACTTGCGCTGATATTCGCGGTAGGGTTGCAGCACTTCCGTTTCAATGGCTTCAGCCACGTCTGGCGTTAACTTGAGCTGGAGTCGTTGCGAGTTGAGCAAGCGGCGCGCCGGAATCGTAAACTTTCCTTGCTGGGCGTATCGCTCAACCTGTTTCCGATACTTCAGGCTGGGATCATCCTTCGGTGATTTTGCCAGCAGAATCCTGTAGCCATCTTTCACTGGATAGAATTCTGGAGTCATCGCGGGCGCGGCTTCCTTTACCTTGCTACTGGCGTAGGCGTGGAGTTCGTCCATCGCAATCAACCCGTCATCGTCCTGGTCGGCTCCGCCCGTGCGAATCCCTTCTACCAGGTAGTGGGTATACACCGACAGCTCAAAGCCTTCCTGTGCCAGGGCGTATTGGGTCGAGGTGGAAGCAGTGAGGATGGCGATGCCTTTGCCACCCAAAAACTGCTCCGGGTTGACGCTACCGCTGTCTTTTGCCTTCACGCCTTTCGCAAACGCACCGCTGAAACAACTATCGAGGATGATTACCTTATGCTGGGATCGGCTTTGTTCCATCCAATCGCGCACTGATCGGGCAGCAACGGCAGTCGGGGGAATTACCCTGCCCTGCTCTTTGCGGGTCAGCCGAGTCGCAAAGTAAAACTCGGCGCTCTCGTCTAATACGCCATGACCCGAAAAATAGAGCAACACCAGATCTTCCTTGGCGCGATTGGCAAACAGGGTGTAAATGGCATTTTCCATTGTCTGCCGATCGGGGTTTCGCAACACCGTCACAGCGTCAGCAGCAAACCCACCCATGTCTGGGTGGGTTAAGACTTGCTGCATCGCGGCAACATCGTTCACCGCTGAGGGCAACCGCTCTAACCCCGGTTCGTACTCGCTGACCCCAATCAACAGCGCAATCTTTGCCATCGTGGATTAATTGCCCTTGAGAAAATCCTGTGCCCTCTGATAAGCATAGTCAAATTCTGCCTGACTATTGGCTTCCAGTTCCAGTTCCCTACCATCGGGGGCTTTGACCTTGAGTTTGATCGGTTTGCCGCCCAGACGATCGCCCAGAAACCCCATCAACTTCTTGACACTGGCGGGATTCACTTCTGCTAACAATATTCCCGCCAGGAAACCGCCGATCGCTTTATTGCCTTCCGGTGGATTCGGGTCGAGTACCCGATTCACTGTTTCAACCTCATTCAGCTCTTTCATCTGTACCAGCAGCCGTTGAGCCTCCTGATCCAACTCTTCATCATCCAGATCGGGATCATTAAAGGCAAGGATCAATTGAACATTACCTGCACTCATACTGATCAACTCCAAAGCATTGGAATAGAGCCGTTGGTTGGCAGACTCCAGGAATTTTCTCTAACTAACATCTTGTACCATTTTCAACAAGCCTTGAGAAACCTAGTTTCTATCCTTTCCCTAACCTTCATTGATCAAGCGCAACAACTCATCCGTTGAGA
>JBAUTA010000906.1:0-12012 GCA_049581985.1 Kovacikia sp. | reverse complement strand
TGCCTGCCCTATGGTTGCCAAACTTCCGCCTTGTTGTACTAGAGCGAACGCACAAAGTTAAGAAAATTTTTCATATAGCTTCAGTTACAGGGCAAGTGGGTAAAGGATATGCCCCTGTTTCTGATTTGGATATGTGTATACGCAATGCTTTGAGTGAAGCTGATGATCCTGAGCTTAAAGATGATAAATTGCGTTCGATTTTATTTCCGTTGTTTGGCACTGGCGGTGGACGAGGGAATCTTGAAGATAAGTCGAAAGAGTTAATTAATGCGGCAATTAACTACTTGGAAGAAAATCCACAGACAAGTCTGGATGAAGTTTATTTTTTGACATCCACTAGAAAAGCGTTAAGAGTCTGTCAGCATATTCTTGAAGAGGCTGTCGAAGTAGTGGCCCTAGGATAAAAAGGAAATTGGGCGCTTCGGTGATGCTCAGTCGGCATGTAACATCAATCGGCAGATCACGCAATGTTGTGCAATAGCCCTGGGTTGGCAATGGCTAAAGTCCAATTGTCGATTATTTCGAGCTATCCTTGATTTGACGAAGACACAAACAGGCTATGGAGAAGGTCATGCAAACCGTGGAAGAAAAGGTCAACCCCCTTGCCGGAAAGCCCGCCCCTGCTGACATCCTGATTGATGTCGAAAAGCTCCTGAATCAGTACCATACCATTCATCCCGATCCAAACAATCCGCTGCAACGGGTCAGTTTTGGGACATCCGGGCACCGGGGATCTTCTAGCAATGGTACCTTTAACGAGGATCATATTCTGGCCGTATCCCAGGCGGTTGTTGAGTATCGCCAGAGCCAGGGCATTGATGGCCCGCTCTATATGGGAATAGATACCCACGCACTTTCGGCCCCTGCCCAAAAAACTGCCCTGGAAGTGCTGGCGGCTCATGGCGTAGAAGTTTGCCTTGCCGCTGGGGAAGGATACGCTCAATACACTCCCACACCCGTTGTTTCCCATGCCATCCTTGCCTACAACTGGGGACGGACGAAGGGATTGGCAGATGGCATTATCATCACTCCCTCCCATAACCCACCTGCTGATGGGGGGTTCAAATACAACCCGCCCTCTGGGGGGCCAGCGGAACCGGAAATTACCAGGTGGGTTCAAAACCGGGCCAATGAGTTGCTGGCAAACAAAAACCAGGATGTTAAACGGATTTCCTACGACTCAGCTTTGAAGGCGTCTACTACCCATCTGTTTGATTTCATCACGCCGTATGTGAAGGATCTCGAAAATATTGTAGATATTGACGCTATCCGATCGGCGGGTATCCGCATCGGGGCTGATCCCTTGGGAGGTTCCAACATTGCCTATTGGGAGCCGATCGCCCACCACTATGGGTTAGATATTACCCTTATCAACCATACGGTTGATCCAACTTTCCGCTTCATGAGCGTGGATTGGGATGGCAAAATTCGGATGGATTGCTCTTCTCCCTACGCGATGGCAAGTCTGGTCAAAATCAAAGATGACTATGACATCGCCTTTGGAAACGACACCGACTCCGATCGTCACGGCATTGTGACCCGCAGCGTCGGGCTGATGAATCCTAACCATTTTCTCTCTGTGGCAATCTGGTATTTGTTCACTCAACGAACGGGTTGGTCGGCAGAGAGTGCGATCGGCAAAACGTTGGTGAGCAGCAGCATGATTGAGCGGGTCGGGAAAGAGATTGGGCGGCAGGTGTGCGAGGTTCCGGTGGGCTTTAAGTGGTTTGTGGAGGGGTTATTGGACGGTTCCTTTGGCTTTGGCGGTGAAGAAAGTGCGGGAGCATCCTTTTTGAGGAAAGATGGCACCGTCTGGACAACGGACAAGGACGGCATCATTATGGATCTGCTAGCAGCGGAGATTACGGCTAAGACGGGGAAGGATCCGGGTCAACATTATCAAGACTTGACCGATCGCCTGGGTAAACCCTTCTATAAGCGCATTGATGCCCCTGCCACCCCTGAGCAAAAAGCCCGTTTGAGTAAGCTGGCTCCTGATGATGTGAAAGCTGCTTCATTGGCAGGGGATTCGATTACGGCTCGATTAACAAACGCTCCAGGCAATGGGGCGGCGATCGGCGGGCTTAAAGTGACGACCGAAAATGGTTGGTTTGCTGCCCGTCCTTCGGGCACTGAGAATGTCTACAAGATCTATGCCGAAAGCTTCAAGAGCGAAGAGCACCTGGAGCAGATTTTGCAGGAGGCACAGCAGATTGTGACAGATGCCTTGTAATTCCTCTGGCCCCAAAGTTATAGCTGTCGCCAGTTTGATTAGGGCAGAGGATTAAGGGGGGAGTGGGGGCGTTGCCCCCAGCCAGCTTTCGACCTGAGCGCTCAAGCCGAAGGGGATGGTAGCCTGCTAAGGGGAGATGCCGTAGGCGGTGGGGTCGATGGGCAGCGAGCGCCTTTACAAATCGGGATTCGTTTAATTGCCCATCAAACCATCTCACCAATTTTTGCCAGTAGCCCTTGAAACAGGCGAATCCCATCGGTGCCGCCCAACAGAGGATCGGAGGCGCGTTCGGGGTGGGGCATCATACCCAGAATATTTCCCTGAAGGTTGCAGATCCCGGCAATGCTATGGAGCGACCCGTTGGGGTTGGCGGCTGGGTCAAGCTTGCCGTCGGTGGTGCTGTAACGGAAGACAACCTGATGGTTCGCTTCCAGTTCTGCCAGGGCGGCATCGTCTGCGTAGTAGCTGCCTTCCCCATGGGCGATCGGAATGGTGATGACCTCCCCTGGCTGATAGGTCTGAGTCCAGGGCAGGTCTGTGCGTTCGACCTTGAGGGGAACCCGATCGCAAATAAAATGTAAATCCCGGTTCCGCACCAACGCTCCTGGCAGGAGCCCCGCTTCGGTCAAAACCTGAAAGCCATTGCAAATTCCCAGCACATACTTTCCCTGTTTGGCGTGTTTCAGGGTTGATTGTAACGCTGGCGAAAAGCGGGCGATCGCCCCACAGCGCAAATAGTCGCCATAGCTAAATCCGCCTGGAATTACGACGACATCGAGATCGGAAAGATCGCTATCCTCATGCCAGACCATCCGGGTTGGCTGGTCAAGCAGGGTTTGAGTCACGTAGGCAACATCCCGATCGCAGTTGGATCCTGGAAAAACAATGACCCCAAATCGAGTGGGCTTAGACATTAGCAGGCAAACTGGTGGAATAACAACTGCCTTCATAGTGCCATAAAAGGCGATGGACAATTGCCCATCGCGCCTTGCGCCTTGCCTCTCTCTAACGCAGCTTGGCAGGTCTAAACAGGGGTGGTGGGGGGGACCCAGGAGAGGATGGGGGGAACCCTTGGCCAGGGGGGTGAGGAGCAGCGGCCATCTGGCTTTCTCCCCGAACGAGATTTATCTTTTGGTTAAGTTCGCGGATGCGGCGGGAGAGCAACCGGATGATGTTGACGGCAATACCGGGGGTTTCATCGATCGCCTCGTATAACTGCTGCTGAGTCAACATGAGACACTCACAGGATTCTAGGGTCGTGACAGAGGCAGAGCGAGGTTCGGCATCAAAAAGGGACATTTCACCGAAGCAGGTGCCCTGGTCAAGCTGGACAATTTCCTGGCTGCCGATGTGAACCCGCACCCGACCGGAAACGACGATGTAAAGCGATCGTCCCTCCTGTCCTTCGGTAAAAATCGTGTGGTTTGCCGGAAACGACAGCTCATCCATAATGGATGCCAACCGCACCAGGAAGTCATCCCGCAACTCCTTAAAGATGGGGACCCCCCGAACAAATATCAACCGATCTACACTCGTCAACATAAATCGACTTCGGACATCCTGGGCAAAGACCCAAGTTCGGCTAGATGATACACCTCTGTGCTTCCCTTCAGAATTCCCACAAAAATAGATGACCCTTACTAAATCGTCTCAAATCCCGGTGTATTTGGAAAATTAATCACATTATTGCTCTGTTTTGGCGATTGATTTCCGGTCCGGGAAGATTTTTTAGTAATTTCCTGCATAATTTGTTTTGCCTGATCCGCAACCAGTGGGTTTGGATCGTTCTTTAACATTGGCAACAACTGCACCAAAGCACGGGGAGAGGCCATTTTCAAATATGCCAGTACAGCTTCTCGAACAAATCCTCGGGGATGGCGCAGGCAAGATAACGTCTGGTCTGCGGTTAAACTCCAGCGTTCCTGCCGGGCCAGGTGAAAGCAGCAAGCCAGTGTCCAATCAGAGTGAAAGTGGCGCAGTTCCAGCAACCGTCGCAGTCGGTCTTTGGGTAACATCGGTTCATAGGTCATGAGTTCTGATAAGCTTTGCAGTTTGTCCCGATCGGGACGCTGGTCTAACAAGCTCAGCAATGCCCGTTTGCTGGGAATATCAAGCGTATTATCAAGAATTTCCAGTCCCCGCGCCCGGTTGCTGCGAGAGTTAGATTGCAGATTAAATGCCACAGCTTTGATGGCACTGAGCGGATACAGGAATTTCATGAGCGAAAACAATCGCTCCTCCGCGTCAGCCTGCATATCTCGCATGGCTCGGCGCAGTAGATCGGCCTCTCCCCCTGGAACCCGTTCTGGTGAAATATCTAATAGGGCCGCGTAGAGCTGACCGATAAACAATATTTCCTGGTCAATCAAGCGTTCGATGCCGCTCCGGCCCAAGCGTTCCAAAACGCTTTCAATCCCTACTTCACCGGGCATGTCCAGCAAAATTCGTAGAATATTGCGCCGACTGGTTCCCCAGGCAGTCATCAGGTGGGAAATCAGGGCGTCTACGGCCTGAATGGTCCCGATTTTCCCGATCACTTGCCAGGCGTGCATTCGAACCAAATCTGGCTTGTGGATGTCCTCTGCCAGGTCTACCAGCATCGGAATTGCATCGTTCTCTAACCGCACCAGGGCTTTCATTGCCGCCTCACGGGTAGACTTGTATTGCAACCCCCGCAGAAGTGAGGGGTAAAACTCTTCTAAATGGGTGGCAGAGATCGCCTCCAATAGGGCACATCGAACTCGTAACGACCCATCCTGAAGCAAATTGGGAATGTAGAGGCGCAATGCTTGCAAGTATACGGCCTCCCCCAAGGCCCGACAGCCCATCACCCGTTCCCGCTCTTGCTGGTGGGTCAACATTCGCCGCAGGGTATTCGTTGCCTCCGCCTTCTGAGTCGGGCTGCCCCGCCGCAACATCAGGGAAGCGGCTGTCCCTCGGACGATCGGATCGACTTCTGATCTTAGATAAGGGCGCAGTTGGCGGATATCTGGCTCCGTATCTGTCAGCCAAATGTAGCGCAGGACAACCGCTAGAACGTCTGGAGAGGGCGCGTCATCGATCAACCCGCGGACCTGTTCCAGGTAAGCCGGATTGGGATAAGCCAGCATTTCTTCCAGGCTTTTGCGTTGCAACGTGGGTGGCAGTTTGGCCAGCATGGGTGCCAGAACTTCACCCACATTCTTGGGGTCAAGCTGGCTCAGCAGTTCAATGCAGGAACCTTTGTGGGCCTCGTCGCTACCGGATTGTTCCAGCGCTTCCACAACTGCCCGCTTGAGCTCTACCAGATCCACATCCGCACTTAACTGCCCGCGCTCGGCACTCATCACCAGCAGCCCGACGTATTTGGCGCGCAGGAGCCAGATGATGACAATCCAGACGATCGCCAGAAACAGGATAGCTGGCAGTAACCAGTAGAGACCTTTGAGGGCCACCAGACCTAAGAGGACAAGCCCGGTGGCCCCAGTGGATAGGGGTTCTGCCACGCCCCGCACATTTGACTGAATGGTGCTCCGCAGCGTATCTGGAATCGGTTGAAATAGGACCGGCCCTACGCTGGCAAAGAGCGTGTAATGCAGTAACTCATCTAAAAACTTCAGCAAAACCAGACTGGAAAACAGCGCTGCCTGCCAGGAAAATCCAGCAACCGCCATTGACAGCGCTCCCAAAATACTGATCACTCCCGGTAGGGTCATTGCAGTGGTAAATACTCCTACCTGCTCAATCACGCGACTGGATGCCAACCACTGCATTGCCAGCTCAAAAATGCCCAGAATTCCATTAAACAAGCCCAAAAAGCCTGCGATTTCCTCCTGGGATCTGCCGGTTTGCAGATCACTGAGAAAGCGGAAATCGATCAGCAAAAATAGCACCTGCGCCAGGATAAAGAATGTGAACAGCAGAATTACATAACGCTGTAGGGGGCCTTTCAGGCGGCGGTTCACATAATCCGGTTGTTGCTCTTCCAGCCGGCGGCGCAAAAAGTCGGGAAAGGCCTGGCGGTAAGCCCGACCCAGGTAAAACAAAATAATTGCCCCGATCGCTAGCATCAGGCAGGCCAGAATCACAATATTCTTCAACCCGCCTACGAGCGTAATCATCAGGTTGAGGGAGAAGCCGCTGATCACATCAGCGACCAAAATCCCACTGCTAATCAGCGGATAGGTGCGTTTAATCTCGCGGATGTTAAATAACTGGTTAGCGGTAATTGACGTATTGAGATCGTTGAGGACATAAATTGCCTCCAGCCACAGCCGCATCAAAAAGATGGTGATGGCCGGTAGGGAAATCTGCCAAACCTGTACGCCTGCGGGCAAGCCCAACCCGAACCAAAATAGTAACAAAGGGGCTGCCATCAGGATAGCAGTCATCACAATGACCCGATGCAGCGGCAAAACCCTCTGCAATTGGGAAAACAAAACCCCCAGGCCAGAACCAATTCCCGCACTGGCGATATAGATCCAGGGCAGCCCTTCCTCCGCTCCGTAGGCTTGCAGGAAGAGGGCGATCGTACAGGCTTCTAGCCAAACCAGACCGATCGAGGTGGTGGTGTAGAAAGCAAACATCAAAAAGGTGCGTTCACTTTCCTCCGGACGGAGGTTTACCCACCGCAGAAACTTTTGCCCAAACCCACTTCTTCCAAACCCCTGGTCCCTGAATTCCATTCAGTTTCTGCTTCCTGTGTGTAGCCTAGCTTGTTCTACCGATCACCCAAGAGCTATCCAAACACAGGTCCAGGCTTATCTCCAAATGATGCACCCTAACAAACAAAGCAGCCTCAAGCACAAACCTGTGAAGTCAATAGGATAACACCTTCCTAGGTTGCCCCAAACGGCTTTTATTGTAGATACAGATGAGAAATTTGGCGGAATACCAATTTAAATTATGAAAACTTCAGACGGGGGCGTGGGGGCGTTTCCCCCAGCCAGGGGTTGCACCCCTACCCCTGATTGGGTTGATTGGGTTCTCATTCCGGAAGAACCTGTGGCCCTGGTGGTCTGATAAGACTGCTTTGAGAGTTTCCAACCCTCAAAGCACCTGGGATAGGGGTTCTATAGCTTTGAGGAATAACCCAAAGCTATCCTGACGGACTGTGAGGCCGATCGTCTATTTCGATCGTCTATTTCTTCGGAGCCAGCAACATCATCATATTCCGCCCTTCCTTCTTCGGAGCCTGTTGCACTTCAGCCACTTCTTGCAAATCATTGGCCATTCGTTTTAGCAAAACTTCTGCCATATCGCTGTGCTGAATTTCCCGACCCCGGAACATAACCGTTGCTTTGACCTTGTCGCCATCCTTTAAGAAGCGTTTTGCCTGATTGATCCGCACGTTATAGTCGTGCTCCTCAATCTTATAGCGCATTTTGACTTCCTTGACATCAACGGTATGCTGCTTTTTCTTTGCTTCCCGCGCCTTTTTTTCCTGCTCAAACTTAAATTTGCCGTAGTCCATAATACGGCAAACGGGCGGGTCTGCCTTGTCACTGACCAGAACCAAGTCTAACTCCTTCTCATCTGCGATTTGCATCGCTTCACGGGGAGTCAAAATTCCCAACTGTGCACCATCCGAGTCAATCACCCGAATCTTTGGGAATCGAATGCGCTCGTTAATTGCAGGTAAATCGCGATTTGGTTTTCTTTCAGCTCTTTCAATCACAGGCATTAGCAGATTTGGCAAATAAATAGAGGTTGATAATCGAGAAGCAGTCTAAGTAGGAGTTAAATCGAAACCAGGGAACTGGTTTAGGGAAGATACCGAGCGGTCAGTTTTAGGAAAAACCCTAGGATTAGCGCTCCGTCGAAAAAATTAAGCTCGTATCTGTCATTCTACTCAGTCTGTCGAGATTTCTCCCGATTGTTTAGCTAAATTACGGGTTTGGGGATAAAGCAATGGGGACGGACAATAGGGAATGGGAGAACAAAATTTCATGCCTAGGCCCGATCGCAGGTCATGGAATACAATCTTTTCGTCCCTGTAACTCTCTTACCCTAACACCTCCCACCTAATACTTCCGCTCCTTGGGTTGGAACATTGTAATCGCAACAGGTTTATAGCGAATGTCGATCCCCGCTGGGGAGTAGTAGGTTAGCGTGTGCTTGAGAAAGTTGGAGTCATCTCGTTTGGGGTAGTCTTCGCGCGAGTGGGAACCCCGGCTTTCTTGACGATTGAGGGCAGAGGTCAGAATCATTTCACCAACAATCATCAAACTGCGGAGTTCTAGTGCTTCGATAATTTCGGTGTTCCAGAGGGTTCCCTGATCATCCAGGCGGACTTGGTTGTATTGCTGTTGGATTTGCTTAAGTTTAGCCAGTCCTTCCTGCATCACGCTTTCAGTCCGAAACACGCCGCAATAGGTGGTCATGCAATCCTGATAGGCCTGTCGAACCTGGGCAATGCGGTAAGGGCCAGATTGATCGAAGAGCGCTTTAATTTGGGTTTGGGTTTCGCTCAAGTAGCG
This sequence comes from Kovacikia sp., assembly GCA_049581985.1. Classification (GTDB taxonomy): domain Bacteria; phylum Cyanobacteriota; class Cyanobacteriia; order Leptolyngbyales; family Leptolyngbyaceae; genus Kovacikia. The sequence goes on along the minus strand of JBAUTA010000906.1, from coordinate 3,321 downwards.
AGATTCGTTGAGATCGGGAAATTTGCGGTTTTGCACATAGCGGGCGATCGCAGCCCCCGTCCGCCGTCCATACACAACGCACTCTAACAGGGAATTACTCCCCAGCCGATTGGCCCCATGAACCGAAACGCAGGCCGCTTCTCCCGCCGCAAAAAAGCCCTCAACCAGATCATCGGCACTGCTTCTCACCTGCCCATCTGTGTTAACCGGAATCCCGCCCATAGAGTAGTGAACCGTTGGTCGAACTGGGATCGGTTCATGCACTGCATCGATCCCAACCAGGCGGTGGGCCTCTTCCCAACAAAAAGGCACCCGACTCATAATCTTCTCGTGCCCCATGTGGCGCAGGTCCAGGTACACAAACGGTCCCCCTACCCTGCCATCGGGATGGGATCCCCGTCCTGCCCTGATTTCAGAGGTAATTGCGCGCGAGGTAATATCACGGGGAGCTAACTCCATGCGACTGGGGGCGTAGTCTTCCATAAACCGCCTACCTTCACTGTTAATCAGGTAGGCACCCTCGCCTCTGACGGCTTCTGAAATCAGCACCCCAGCGGGATACAGCCCTGTAGGATGAAACTGGACGAACTCCATGTCCTCCAGGGGCAACCCCGCCAGCGCGGTCATTGAAAGACCATCCCCGGTTGAGGCGTAATCATTGGATGTGGTGTTGTAAACGCGCCCGTAGCCTCCCGTTGCAACCATCACCGCTTTGGCCCGCACCACAACCAGCTGGCTGTCCAGGATGTGGTACATCACCAACCCCTTGACCTGTCCTTCCTCCAGAATCAGCCGCAGCACGTACCACTCATCGTAAACAGTCACGCCATGAGCCATCAGATTGCTGATCAACTCATGCAAAATGGCGTGTCCAGTTTTGTCTGCGGCATAGCAGGTGCGGTTATGGGAATGGCCACCAAATGCCCGTTGGGCAATCCGTCCATCCGGCAATCGGGAGAACAAAACTCCCATGTGTTCGAGATCAATGACCACATCAGGAGCTTCGCGGGTCAGAATTTCAACGGCATCCTGATCGGCAAGATAGTCCGAGCCTTTCACGGTATCAAAGGCGTGGGCTTCCCAACTGTCAGCCTCATCCACATTTTTGAGGGTGGCAGCAATCCCACCTTGGGCGGCTACGGAGTGGGAGCGAATCGGATGGGTTTTGGCCACTAAGGCAACGCTGAGGCTGGGATTGGTGCGGGCAATCTCTAGGGCAGCGCGGGAGCCTGCGAGTCCCCCACCAACAATAACGACGTCGTAATCAATCATGAGCGAGTTCAGATTAACCTGCTGCCTGAGCGGGGCGTTGGGGAGCGGCGGTTGCTGGCGATTTTGCGATTATCTTATTGGTAATCGGGTCTACGGGTGCCAGCTCAATATGATTGAGCAAGGTTGTCACAAAGGCAAATAGCAGGAATGGCAGGGTTAACACCAAAATCAGCCCAACGGTTGCCAGGGCGTAGATCGGGCGACTGGCCCCCATAAGGGCCATGGCAGAAGCCAGGCTTAGAAAAATAACGATTAGCCAGACGATAATCTGACCATAGATATCGCCGAAGGAAAGCGTGCAGACTAGCCGATATTTTGCTGCGTTGCTCATGATCTGCCTCTAAAGTCCGTTGTAAATCTATAAAATAAAGCTTTAATCAAGTTTGGTGTTGTTTCTAAATCTTTTTGAAACTTTCGTTACTCACCTTTACAGTTGAGCTTCCGCAGGAATGAGGTAAATGAGTTATCTGATCTAAATTGTAAGGGTTTCTTCTCCAGGAAGTGCGCTCAGAATACCCTTATATTTCTTAACCTGCTCTGGAAGATCTTTTAACCCGGTTTGGGATCAAACCATTCTCTCAGGGATGCATAATCTAAACTTCAGGTTCACCTAAATCAAAACTCCTATGGCGGTTATTCCTCCTTTTCTTTTGTTATTTGATAGCAGTGCCTTGATGGGTGGGGCTACCCGAGAGTGGCATGAATTCTCACGGATAGGGGAATGTTTTGTTCCTAAGGTAATTTTGGAGGAAATCAATTTCCTGACGGAACGGGCATCTGAGCCCACGCAGGAGCAAACTGCCAGGGAGTTTGTCCGGTTCTACCCGGAAAGTGGTTGGAAATCAGTATCGTCGATCGCCACTCATCCATCTCTTAAGCCAGCGGAAGGGCATGCCCTGAGCAAGCGAGCCCGACTGACACTAACCTTACTGCAATCTGCCTATGGGTTGGCTCGTAACCGACCCGATGGGTTGGTGGTGATTGTGTCGAGTGATCAGGGGTTAATGCAGCGGGTACGTGTTCTGGAAACGCCCAACCTGTGTGCCATCCCGGTGGTTGCTCTGGTGCAATGGAGTCGATCGGAACGCAAACCTCCCGTGGTGATCCATCAGCTTCAGGTGATGCGTTCAGCGGTGGGGGTTGCTGCCAGTAAGCCGACCGGGGCAGGCCCATTGACCCAACCCAAGGCTGCCGTTGCGCATCAGAACGAGACTCGTCGTTCGACCAGACCTGCGTTCCGCCTGCCGATCGCGAAGATTTTTTATAACATGCTGACAGTGGCAATTGTGGCGCTCGCTGTTTTGGCTCTGTGGCGGGTTGTCTTCCCTGCTAGCTTTGAACAATTCTGGCAACAGATCCACCAACTGAATCAGTCATCTCCCTTAGAAAAGCCTGTTCCTAAGAAAAGGTAATACAGCGGTTTTCATATCAATGGAGTACAGGGGTGCAGGGGGCGCTGCCCCCTGCGTGGGGATTCCACCCCACACCCCGTACCTCACCTCAGTGAGAACCGCTATACCAATTTGAATAGCGGACAGGGCAGATTGGGGACGGGGTGCAGGGGTTCCACCCCTGTACCCCGTCCTAACCAGCATGACTACGGCTATAAGAACCGTATGATTGCAATGAAACGAGGTTTTTATGAAGTTTAGGAATTTAACAATTACTAAAGAAATGCAGCAGGCATTCCCAGGTTTAACCCAAAAGTCGTTCGGCTATCGATGTGCGGTTGTGCTCCTGACTGGCATACTTTCTATGAGTCCAACTGCCGCAAGGGCGATCGGGCTGAGCGTTTCCCAGCAGCTTGCAGAGAGTTCCGACTCGATTGCAGTCGTTTCCAGGCCAGAAACCAAGCTGGCCGTTAAGCCAATGGACAGCGACCAGCTTTCCCCGCCGATTGTCAGCAAGTTGCGTAAGGAAGTGAGTCAACGGACGGGCATTCCCTCTGGCAAAATACGCGTTGTTGAATCCGCTCGTAAGCTTTGGCTCAATGGCTGTCTAGAGCTACGTAAGCCCGGTGAGTTTTGTACCGAGGCAACCGTCGAAGGC
>JBAUTA010000905.1:0-2218 GCA_049581985.1 Kovacikia sp. | reverse complement strand
AATAAAGACCTTTCCCTACCGCTGAGTCCCTATGAGTATCGGATATCTTGCCCTTGTTCTCCATGCCCATTTGCCCTTTGTTCGCCATCCGGAGAGCGACTACGTTCTTGAAGAAGAGTGGCTGTATGAGGCAATTACAGAAACCTATATTCCTCTACTCCAGGTCTTTGAGGGACTAAAACGGGATGGTGTAGACTTCAAGATCACCATGAGCATGACGCCGCCGCTGGTGTCCATGTTGCTCGATCCTCTATTGCAAGAACGCTATGACGCCCATCTTGCCAATCTAGAAAAACTGACAGAAATGGAAATTGAGCGGAATGCCTATAACGGGCATCTCCGCTATCTGGCAGAACACTACGCCCAAGAATTTAATCAGGTGCGTCAGACCTGGGAGAAGTACGATCGCAATCTGGTCAAGGCATTTAACCAATATGCCGAAAGCAATAATCTAGAAATCATCACCTGCGGCGCAACCCACGGCTATATGCCGCTGATGAAAATGTATCCCCAGGCAGTTTGGGCACAAATCCAGGTCGCCTGTGAACATTACGAGCAAACCTTTGGGCGTCCTGCCAAGGGCATCTGGCTTCCAGAATGTGCCTACTACGAAGGCGTAGAGCGTATGCTGGCAGATGCCGGGTTGCGTTACTTCCTGACCGATGGGCACGGCATTCTCTATGCCCGTCCCCGACCTCGCTTTGGCACCTACGCCCCGATTTTCACTCCAACTGGCGTTGCCGCCTTTGGCCGGGATCATGAATCCTCTCAGCAGGTGTGGTCTTCCGAGGTGGGTTACCCCGGAGCAGTCGAATACCGTGAATTTTATCGAGATCTAGGCTGGGATGCCGAGTACGAATATATCAAGCCCTATGTCATGCCTAACGGGCAACGAAAGAATGTAGGAATCAAATATCACAAAATTACCGGCAAGGGTTTGGGATTAGGGGATAAGCAACTTTATGATCCTTACTGGGCACGGGAACGATCAGCGGAACATGCCAGTAATTTCACCTATAACCGCGAACGTCAGGTGGAACATCTCTATGGCATCATGCAACGCAAGCCGATTATCGTTTCGCCCTATGACGCAGAATTATTTGGTCACTGGTGGTATGAGGGTCCTTGGTTCATTGACTACCTGTTCCGCAAATCCTGGTTTGACCAGAACACCTTTGAGATGACCCATCTGGCAGACTATTTGCGGATGAACTCAACTCAGCAAGTAGCGATGCCGTCTCAGTCGAGCTGGGGCTATAAGGGCTTCCACGAATATTGGCTAAATGATACCAATGCCTGGATTTATCCCCACCTGCACAAGGCCACTGAGCGTATGATTGACCTGGCGGCCCAGGAACCCGCCGATGAGTTGGAATGGCGGGCACTCAACCAGGCTGCACGAGAACTACTACTAGCACAATCCTCAGACTGGGCGTTTATTATGCGAACAGGAACGATGGTGCCCTATGCGGTACGCCGGACCCGATCGCACCTGATGCGGTTCCACAAACTCTACGATGAATTAAAGCAGGGCAAAATTGATTCTGGCTGGCTGGAGAAGGTCGAGGCGATCGATAATATCTTCCCAAAGATCAATTACCGCGTTTACCGTACAGCATAGAAGAGGGGCCTATAGTTGAGCCCCCATGGAAAAACGGATTTAGCGGGTGCCCGATCCCCCCGTGCCTCTGCTCGGCCCGCCTTTGTTTGGAGGGGTATAGGCTAATTCAACATTGTGCCCCCCCAACCCTACTCCTGATTGAAACGTGTGGTTAGCCGGTGCCGAGGGGGAAGAACCCGCAGGTTGCGGCTTGAGCCATACGGAATCCGTGGTGACTGCTTTCATTGCTGCCAACCCAATATTTGGTAAAAATAGCTGAGAACCGATGATTAAAATCACAGTCCCTAATTTAAAGATGGCATCCATGAAAGCAGAAAATTGCTTGAGTATTCTTAGATTGTATTGACTGATTTCTGAATTGGCCAGAAGATTTACAGGATTTCACCGAGGCTTTCTGTCTTAAAAGTAGCTACCTGGTACCCACTGCTTGAATTGTATCGATACTTAATCAAATATCTCTAGCCGTAGCCCTATTGGTTAAGAAGGGGTGCAGGGGTTCTGCCCCTGCCTGGGGAAACGCTCCCACTCACCCTTGAATCCTCTGTCCTAAATCCATCTGGCGATAGCGATAGCAATCCTATTTAGATGGTGAAAGTC
>JBAUTA010000904.1:0-5185 GCA_049581985.1 Kovacikia sp. | reverse complement strand
TTAAAGATGACTTTGGGGTGGAAGGGATTCCACCTTGCGGTTGAGGCATTCAGCGATCGCCCAGGCGAACCGCTGACGCCGGAGCCCTTACAGCCTGTTCCTGATCTGCTGTGTTTGTCGCTTAAGCTGGCATGAAAAAACGCTTCATTGTAATGCAAAGTTTCCTAATATCCTGTCTCGATCTTCCAGGAAATCTGTAAGATAGCCAAACTATCAGTGATCCGCATCACAATAGATTTCCACTATGGATCACTCCTTCTCCTGGAGAATTATCAGAGAATGTAGTGCAGAGTTCCTGCAACTTACACATGAGAAGTACAGCCATGATTCGACAGCTAGTTGAAAAAGCCCTCTACATCAAAAAGCTAACTCCTGATATCGAAAATGCGATCAACTACGAGCTAACTCAGTTGGGGCATATCTCAGATGTTGATTTCGAGGCACTTGAGCTATTGATGGATGAGATGGATGAGGGCCGAATTAAGCTGGTTCCCAGCCGCTAACGGACTAAAATAGTTCTGGATATGCCTTCCATACTTGCTGAATAAATTGCCGAAATTTTTGATGTCCGATTTTATCAGTGTCATTCGGATTGCACAAATCGGTATTCAAGTTTCTCTGAGAGCCATACAGGAAACTGAACAAGGGAACCATTTCAGTATCAAGTGCGATCCGAAATAAAATCAGCGGGAAAAGCAAATCTGAGTCTTGACGCAAATCATAACAATTCCGGTTCAACCGATCACTACTCTCCATCAAGCCATTTAAATCATTGAGGGGTTCCACTATCAAAACTAGAGGACGAACCCAACAAACTTGACGTTTTTCAACGGTTTGGACTACTTCAGCATACAGATAACTCACTTCATGCTCTAGACAGACAATCTGAAAAGGTTGAAAGTAGAGGTCTTGACTTGTTTGGTATTCCTGCTTTTCAGAAAAGCCCATAGAAATAGAAAGTAGCTGGGTACAATTCAACTAAAGATAGCTCTAGCGGTAGACTCGGCTTCGGCGTGAACGTCCCAGTTAAACGGTAAGGGCAAATGGTTACAGTGGTTGCCGGGTTAATACCTGCTTAAAGGGTGTTCTCTTTCAATTCTAAAGGTAAGAACTGAAGAGTGAGGAGAAGAGGAATATTAGATTCCGTTGGGGAATCTCTCCGCGTCCCCCGGTTGCCTTTGTCCTCTGCCCAGAATGGAGTCTGAAACCCCTACGCTTGATTTAAAATTTTCGAGAGATTATTCTGGGTTTAGATTGAGTGGTATAAAGGAAGTTAAGCATTGTAACCACCATAGGGCGATCGCGACCCCTAGGGCGATCCCTGGTATTAAAGTCCTAAATTTGGTTTAAAGCAGCAAGTACAGTCATATTCCCCCAAAAAACGTTTTATCTTTTATAAAGAGTTTTTTAAGGGGGCTTGTTGCTTCCCGGATAAAAGACTAGAAAATTTGTAAAAGCGTGTAGATAGCTCACGGAGAGGATAGAGTAATGTCCGTCGAAACCCTTGAACAGCGTTCAACGGTCAGAAAAATTGCGCCTCGTTATCGGGTTTTGCTTCATAACGACGATTACAACCCGATGGAGTATGTTGTGCAAGTTCTGATCCAAACAGTCCCAAGCCTGACCCAACCGCAAGCGGTGGATATCATGATGGAGGCCCATACGAACGGGTTGGCTCTGGTTATTACCTGTGCTCAGGAACATGCGGAGTTTTACTGCGAAACCTTGAGAGGTCATGGGTTGAGTAGCACGATCGAACCAGATGAATAACCCGGTCAGATAAAGCTATCCTTTACGCACAAGTCGGTGAAACCCTGACCTGGCTTAATTGTCTCTCATCCCCAGGCTCTTCTCCTAAAACGGCAGAAGGGGAGCTGAGATCCTTTGCCCTCGCCCATGGTGGGCGAGGGCAACACAAGAAGTGAGGGCGATTTGGAGGAGATTTGGATAATGGATACAGCGGTTTTCATATCAATTGAGTACAGGGGTGCAGGGGGCGCTGCTCCCTGCGTGGGGGTTTCACCCCACACCCTGTACCTCACCCCAGTGAAAACTGCTATAGCAGATAAAGAGGGGTCAGGCAGCAAAAAAACGAAGTTTAGAGGATCCAGGTCCTAAGAGGAAATTTGGCATTTGATTTATCCAGGCTTCATCAGTATCCAGCGCCCGTAAGGATTCTAATTTTCATCCTGATCTTATCCTTGCTCTGGATACCGATCGCGCTGCCAATTCAATGGTTGGTGAGCCTTTACGCAGCATCTCCTGAGGCAAGTAGCAACACAGCCACCCTGCTGACGCTGCCCCTGCTTTACGTAGAGTTTATTCTGTTAGTCCGATGGTGGGGAAAGCGAGTTTATCACCAGCCTGATTTATTGTGGCGCTATGGCCTGGAATTTTCGCGGCGAGGCGGCAGGGAGCTTTTACTAGGTCTGGCAATAGGAGTCACTCTCCTCTTTGCGTTATTTCTTGTTCAGGGCGCAGCAAATTGGTTAGTCTGGATTTCCCCTTTTAGCCATTTGCCACGGGTTATTTTGGAAGGTCTGGTAGTCGCGCTGGCGATCGGTTTTGCCGAAGAACTGCTGTTTAGGGGGTGGTTGCTGGATGAGCTCCAGCGAGATTACCGTTCAGACGTTGCCCTATGGGTTAATGCGGTTGTTTTTGCTTTGGTGCATGGAATTAAGCCACAATTTCCGGCGTTGCTGCTCTTGGGTGTAACTCTTGTTTGGGCAAAGCGTTCTCGGACTAATTGGGACGATTCAAACTGCCAAACCTTTTCCAAGAAAATTCTGCGCGGTCGCCTTGCGCTTTCCATGGGGCTTCACGCTGGTTTGGTGTGGGGCTATTACATGATTAATGTGGGACAGCTAATCAAGTATACAAACCGCGTACCTGCGTGGGTTACGGGGATCGATCGGAATCCCCTGGCTGGAGTCATGGGCATTCTTTTCCTCAGCATTCTGGCACTGGTAATGCAACAGCTTTCTCACAGGACAGAGGGCAAAAGGCAAAGGGCAGAGGGTGGAGGATGACTAAACACTTAATAGGAGTTGGCTCAGAATGGGGTGCTTTGCGAGAATTGATGGCTAAGCAAGGGTTCTTGCCCTCCAAAAGCTTTTCCTACTGCAAAATCTCCTCTAACTGGTGCTGATTCCATAGGGTTTGATATAAACCCGATCGGCTGACGAGTTCCGCATGAGTTCCCATTTGAACAATTTCACCCTGATCCATCACAAAGATGCGGTCAGCGGTGGCGGCGGCGGAAAGTTGGTGGGATATAAAGATGACAGTTTTACGATCGGTTCCCTCAGAAAGGTTCTTCAAAATCTGAGTAGCCGTTTGGTTATCAACGCTGGAAAGGGCATCATCCAGGATCAGGATGGGGGCATCAATGAGCAAGGCACGGGCCAGAGCGGTTCGTTGGCGTTGCCCTCCGGAGAGGGTAATTCCCCGCTCTCCCACGATCGTCTCATACTGCTGGGGAAAATTGAGAATCTCACTATGGATTTGGGCTTGTTTGGCGGCATTGACGACTGCGGCCTCTTCCGCCAGGGGATCGCCATAGCGAATATTATTTTTAATAGTAGTGCTGAACAGGAAGCTGTCCTGGGGGACGTAGGCGATCGCCCCCCGCAAATCATAGAGCTGCAACTGGGTAATGTCATATCGGTCTAGAAAAAGTTGACCGGGGGCAACCTCCAGCAGTCTGGGGAGTGCATTGGCCAGGGTTGATTTTCCGGAGCCGATCGGTCCAACGATCGCGATTGTCTCCTGCGGCTCAATTGTAAAGCTGAGGTGCTTCAAAGCAGGCTCTACTGGCTTCCCCCCTTTGCCAACAGTAGGATAGGAAAAGTCCAGGTTGCGGGCAGTCAGCCGTCCTTGAACTTGAGAACGCGGCAGAGCGATCGCATCCGGAGCGTCCTGAATTTTGGGCTGCACCGTTAAAATCGACTCAATCCGATCAATGCTGACCTCACCCCGTTGATAGGCTGTGATCGTAAAGCCTAGCAAGGCCGTAGGAAACGCCAGTTGCTCTACAAAAATCAATAGCGCAATAAAATCACCCACAGTAATCGCTTGACTATCGATTTCATCCAAACCAAACCAAAGAACGATCAGTAAGCTAATACTTGCCAACCCACGCAGCAAAGGGAACAGAATGTTGCGCGTCTTTGCCAAAATCAAGTTGACATCCAAAAGCTGATGGTTAAGTTGCCTGAAAGCCCGCCGCTCATTCTCTTCCTGAGCATAGATCTTAACCAGCGAAATACCACTCATGTCTTCCTGGATCAACTCACTCAGCCCAGACAGTTCTTCCTGAACCTCAAGCTGCTGAAAGCGTAATTGATTGCTAAATAGTTGCACCAACACCAGCATGATCGGGTAAACCGAAAGCGATAGCAGGCTGAGCTTCCAGCTAATTGCCAACATCACTGGCAGCCGCAACCCGTAGGCAAAGACCATATTTACCAGGCTCAGCAGGGCGAAGCCTAGGAGACGACGAATGTTGTCCACATCGCTGGTAGCGCGAGTGATCAGATCTCCGACCGTATTGGTCGAAAAGTAGGATGGTTCCAGCGTCAGCAGGTGAGAAAAAATCTTTTGCTTGAGGTCAAACTCGACTTGACGACCTAGCCCAAATAATAAGATGCGGGATAGCATTCGTGCGACCCACATCACCGACGCCAGAACGACTACCAACACGATGTAGTAACTAATCTGATTAAAATCTAGAGCAACTCGAAGCTTATCGATCCCATCTCGAATTTGAAGCGGAATGTAGACTCCCAGTGCATTTGTAATCAGAAGTGCGAGAACGCCCAACGCCGCAGTTTTCCAGTGAGGGCGCAGGTATGCCCCCAATTTTTGCAGTCGGGATTGAGCCATTGTCAGCGAACCTTGTCAACGCGAAAACTCTTTAATCCTACAGCGCTCTGGAGAGAATTGGGGTAGTAGGGAGGGGAACAGAAGGGGAATAAATGTTACGGGTAGGTTTCAACTGTTAAGGAAGGAAAGGTCATTCATTAGTAAGAAAGGGGGTGGAAGCGTTGATTCATACCCTGCAACTGTCAGCCATAAGGGAGCATCAACATAAAGCATGCCTAAAGAAAGCTTTAATTGCCAGTAAAGCATCACCCAATGAGGGTGATGCTTTTTGATAATGTAATAAGATTTACTTTAATCGAAT
>JBAUTA010000903.1:0-1608 GCA_049581985.1 Kovacikia sp. | reverse complement strand
TATTGAGCGACAATTAACCTGGCCGCATCGCGCCAATTAACTTGGCCAGTTCCAGAGAGCAGTTCAGGTGAGCGAAGTGTGTTTTCTGACACAGTTTCGCTGGATCAAAAAAAGACACTAGGCAGCGTCAATTAACGCCAATTAAATGACTGCCCAGTGTCTGGAAAACGAATTAATTATCAACAGGTTCAACTATACATGAGCGCCAAAGAGAACGGCTGTACGCAGACAACAGCGGCAGCAAAAGCTGGCGTGTCTGTACGCAGTGGTAGACGGATAGAACAGGGCGAGTTGCAAGGGCAACGCGGGCGTCCGCATGACTGGCGCACCCGCCGTGACCCATTGGCTGAAGTCTGGGAAAGTGAACTGGTACCCATGTTGGAGCGCCAACCCAAACTGCAAGCGATAACGCTATTCGAGTATCTACAAGACACGTATCCGGGACGATACAGCAAGTCTGTGATGCGCACCTTACAAAGGCGGGTGCAAAACTGGCGAGTCACGGCAGGCCCACCCAAGGTTGTGATGTTTGCCATCGAACACCCACCGGGAAAGATGGGTTTATCCGACTTCACCCACTTCAAGCAGGAACAAATCACGATTGCGAGCAAGCCGTTTGAGCATTTGCTCTACCACTACCGTCTGGCGTACAGCGGTTGGCAGTATGTCCAGGTGGTTCAGGGTGGGGAGAGTTTTGTGGGACTCTCGGAGGGCTTGCAAAATGCTTTGAGAGCTTGTGGGGGTTGCCCCAAAGAGCATCGTACTGATAGCCTGAGTGCGGCTTATCGGAATCTAGGGCTGCGGACCGATGTGGACATGACGCAGATGTACGACCGCTTATGCCATCATTACAACCTGCGTCCGAGCCGGAACAATCGTGGCATTGCCCATGAGAACGGGGCGATAGAGAGTTCTCACGGGCATTTCAAAAATCGCCTGCATCAAGCCCTGCTTTTGCGGGAGTCCTTTGACTTTCCATCGGTTGCCGATTACCAGTACTTCATTGAGCAGGTGATTCACCGACTGAACCAGGGATGCCAAACCCGCTTTGAGGAAGAAGCCCAGCATCTTCAGCCTCTACCCACCTACCGCTATCCTGACTACGAGGTGCTGAGCGTGAAGGTGAGCACCTACAGTACCATCCGGGTGCGACGGATGAGTTACTCAGTTCCCTCCCGATTAGTGGGCTGCACACTGACGCTGCATCTGCACCATGACCGGATTGTGGGATTCTTCGGTCGTCAGCAGGTCATTGAACTGCCTCGGCTTTACGCCCCGCCTGACAATCCTCGACAACGATTGCATTGCGTCAATTACCGCCATGTTATCGACAGTTTGCGCCTGAAACCGGGGGCATTCCTCTATTGGGTCTGGCAGCAGGACTTATTACCCAACGACCATTACCGCCAATTATGGCAGCAGATTGAGCCCCAATTTGACTCCTATACGGCTGCTCGCCTCATGTGCGAGGCCCTCTATATTGCTGCCAAGCAAGACAAGGAACATGCAGTTGCTCAGTATTTGGAGGCTCAACTAAACGCCAACACCCTCAGCCTGGTGGGACTACAACAGCAATTTCATTTGGCAGACGTGCCATCCCCACCCACT
>JBAUTA010000902.1:0-5105 GCA_049581985.1 Kovacikia sp. | reverse complement strand
TCCAAACACCAACACCCTATGCACTAGAAGATGAGTGCATCGAATCATACTGGGTAGAGCGTTATCGCCAAGGTAATGCCTCACAACGGATTGTTTGCTGGATTTGCACCCGACAGCTTTCTGTAGCGCTCCAGAAGAAGTTGGAGCAGATAGAATCTTTTGCGAAATTGATGGGCAACTTATCTCCTCATGTCCCGCAGCAGCAAGCGAGAAAACGACCACCGTGAAATCGAACTTTAGTACTTCGGCAAATCAAATAGGAATCAACAGGAAACCAGGCTTTCCCACTATTTGCTGCGTGTAATTGTCGGAAGGTACCTATTGCTTGGTATCTAGTCGGGATATTAGGGCAATCTGGCTATAGATAGTGCCCCTTAATAGGCAATCAGCAAGAAAATCTGGATTTTTGATACTGGTAGTGGTTAGGGCATATTAACTTAGAAGGTCAGTTGGTTAGAGCACTTATACTTTAAATCAATGAATGAGCCCTGACAGGAGCTTAGATTATTCGCTGATTGGCATAGGTCTTTCTTGGTCATCGCTACCAAGTTCATCGCAAGGAACTAATGGATAGCTCCTACACATTTCGCTTCAACACTTCTAGCTACTTACAGGGGAATGAAGGAGATAGAGTTTTGGAAGTCTTCAACTTCGCCTACTTCAGAAATTATTAGTAGTTCTTCGACGATTTCACCCAAATTTGCCCCAGGTCTTAGAACCAAAATGCCCGGTATCTGACGACCAGCAGCCAGATGGTCACGCAGATGCCGAGGCATAGAGCGCCGATTATCCGTGACCAGCAGAAAACTATGCTTTTCGCACCAAAGAAGAATGTCAGGGTCTAGAGTTCCTTTGGCAGGAACATTGAATTCACCCACGACCCGAACTATTTGTTCCGGCTTACGGCGTAGGAGTTGGTCACGGTAACTTGGTGGCAGGTTTTCATCGATAAGAAACTGAATCTTGGCCACTATTTAGTTTCAACCGCTCGCTTCGCCTGGATATAATCAGTCTTCCGCTTACGCAGTCTGGCGATGCCTGGAGAGGGATTAAGATCTTGCTCAACCTGTAAGCGCTCAGTCTGTGACCTCCATTCCGCCAAATATTGCTCAACTGCTTGTCGGTGCTGTTGATAGTATTCCACGGAAGCGTAGATCTGCGCTAAGGTGAGCGAAGGAAATTGCTCAACAAGAGCCTCAGGTGTACAAGCGCAATCAATGAGCTGATAGAGAACATTCTCCAGGCCGATACGTGTGCCTCGGATACGAATCTCGTCAGGGGCTAAAAACTCTAAGTGGTCTTCAGGCTTCATGGCATCTCTGGCTGTTATGGACGTCATTCTAGCGAGCCTAATAGCCACATTGTACCTGAACTGTTGCTCACCCTGGTGGCTTTGTCGGGGCATTCAGGTGAGCGGCCAAGTAATTTGATTAAGGTACAATTGGTTTTAGATAGAAACCAACATAGTTGCTGTAAAAAGCGCTACTAATGGTATTTCTTTGTTACATAAACACAAAACCTAGTGTCCTAACGTAGAAATATTTTATTTTAAGCTTTATACTTCGTTCAGAAATCCACTTCGTTAATAATGGTTATTCTGACAAATCCGGATGCTGTGAACTCTCCTTCTACAGCCCAGAAACAGGTGGTACTTTGGATAGGTGCTAATGCCGGGGGCATTGGTAAAACAACCTTGGCGATTGATATTGCATACAAAATGGCTTGCTATGGGGCTGATGTAGCGATTCTTGATTTGGATACCGGCAGTTCCATGAGTGTTTTCTGTGGGTTAGATAAAGCTCAAGAATCCTCTGACACCATGGCAGGCGTTCTCTCAGAAGAATTTGAAGGGGCTTGGCCGCTCACTACTCCAAGTTGGGGAACTCCAAAGGGTAAGGTACAGATTTGTAAGGGAGGATTGTTCGTTTCTCAGATAGATAGAGAGTTGGGTACGCGCTCCCGCCGTGAATATATCTTGGCGGATCGCCTGCAGGATTTCGCTCTACCCCATCGGTTAGTCATACTTGATTGTCCAGCATCCCTTGGAACCCTCACCGATTTGGCCTTAGCCGTCTGCACCCACTTTTTAATTCCTGTAAATCTCACGCATAAGTCTGTTTCTGGAGCTGAAGATCTGCTGATTTGGTTTAGGGAAAGTTGCAGAAGACTAAGGCTCAATCCCCTCCCTACACTTCTTGGAATAGTTCCCACTCAGTACAAATCAACAGAAGCTGCTCAGAGGAATATCATGGGAGAGCTCCCAGAGAGGCTGGCAGAAGCACAAATTCGTTGCTATCCTGCTACCCGCTATACTCCAGAGATAAGAAATGCCAGCGGGTTCGGGCTACCTCTACAGGTTTATCGTCCAGGTAATCCTGCTTGTCAGGATGTCAAAGAAATCATCAAAGACCTCTGTTCTTTGTTAAACATAAAAGCTAGGTAGAAATCAATGGCACCTAAAGTCCCCGGCCTTGGAACTGCATTTTCTGCCCAAGCTCAAATATCCCAAGTTGAGCAGGAACTACAGCATGCCCAAGACCGAATAGAAGAATTAGAGTCTATGCTGGATGATTCAAAAACCCAGTCTTCTTATACGAGCCTGCGGTTGGAACAAATAGTGCAGGATTTTACCCAGGTTAGGAAATATTTTAACTCAGACATGATCTCGGCTTTGGCTGATTCGATTAAAACCCACGGGGTTCTTGAGCCTTTGATAGTCCGCCCTCTTGCTAGCGGTGGTTATAAGTTGGTAGCAGGGGAACGTCGTTTTCGAGCATCTCAAATAGCGGGTTTACAGGAAGTCCCTGTTACCATTCGCCAAATGGACGATGTAGAAGCTCTTGAACTAAGCTTGGTTGAAAATTTACAGCGGGAGGATCTCAATCCTGTAGAACAGACCGAAGGTGTATTACAGCTACTTTCATCTCTGCTAAATCAGCCTCAAGTTGAAGTAGTTGCTCTCCTCTATAGAATGTCGAATGAGCATAAAGGAAAAGTTACCCATAACGTTATGGGTAACTCAGAGACCAAGATAGTACAGGATATATTTAGACGTATTACTTCTATGGAGTGGCAGTCATTTGTTGCAAATCGCTTGCCCCTGTTAAATCTCCCAAAAGATATTCTGGAGGCTCTGCATCAAGGTTCGATTGAATATACGAAAGCTCGCGCAGTAGCACAGATTAAAGATGAGGATGGTCGCAGGATTCTTCTAAATGAAACCATACAGCATGGTTTATCTCTCACAGAAATACGCCAACAGCTAAAAGAATTTAAGCCTGTCCCTGAAGACACCTTGAAAAATCGGTTTAAAAACGTGACAACTCAGGTACTTAAATTGCCTACTAAAAATTGGCAAGATCCAAAAAAGGCTCAGAAGATCGCCAAATTACTTGAGCAGTTAGAAACACTTCTCGATGCTTAGCCCTGGTCGGCTGGGCCAATGCAAATCTGCATTGGTTTTATATCCTCAGAAAACCTTGAATAGAGATAGGATTTGGAAGGTTAATGTCTCGTGCGGTAAGAGCTCCTATGCTTTGGTTGAGTTGTGAGTAAGCTCAAATGCTGCCGATGTTACATTGGTGATTTAAAGTCTCTGGAGACAAGACAATAGCTAGCGAGAACTTGACGCTCTTCTTCCCCGTCATATATGAGTGCCCTTAATCGTTCTACTCGTCGCCGTCTACAGCGGCTCCCCCAAGTCTCTGCCACCTGGGAAGGAGACCGTCTGGTGCTGCTTACTCGAATAGCCAACTGGAAGCAACCCCCAGAATGCATCCTCTGGGTAGACCCTTTGCAGGGGACAATTCGCTCCTCGGATCTGGTGACCGCAGAGGTAGGACCAGAGGCCATGGTCCGCGCTCTGTTACAGGCGATGGAGCACCCTATGGACAGATCTCCGCCTGCCCGACCGGTCAAGGTGGTGGTACGCGACCGTCAAATGCAACTGTTTTTACGCGGGGCCCTGCAAGACCTAGATATTCAGGTGGCTTATGCTGAACGATTGCCTATGATTGATGAGGCCTTCGCCAGTCTGTCTGAGTCGCTACACCCTGGCCCGCCTCCCTGCCCCGCTCCATTTGTGGAGCCGTTGCGGCAAAAGGCGATGGCCCTTTGGCGTGCAGCACCCTGGCAGTCCCTAGCTGACCATCAGATTATCTCCATCGAACTGCCCCACGCGACACTCTATGTTTCCCTATTAGGCTTGCTGGGAGTTGAATATGGTGTGCTCTTGTATCGGTCCCTTGATTCGTTCAAACGGTTCCGGTCAGAAATCACGCAAACGAGGAATTTGGAGCGAAAGAAAGAAGTCTATCTGCAACAAGATTGTATATTTCTGACGTTCGACCAGGTAGGGAAAGAACAGGGGGAGGAACGGATAGACCTGGCTACCTTACCTGTTTCACAGATTAAGCCAACTTTTGGCCAGCTCCATCCGTTAGAGGGTATGCGCCCATTTCTGGATGAAGAAGAGGCTTTGAATGTTTTAGTCGCCCTCGAAGCGCTGCATCGTTTTTGGCAACAGCATCGGCGCAAATTCGCTGGAGGTCGCTTTCCGTCCACAAGCAGTAAGTACACCATTGATGTTGGTTTTGAGCCACCTATGTCCGTGACTGTTACGACGCTGCCTGCACTAGCGGATGAACTCCATGGGATGGTTGCGCTAGCCACCCCTTCAGGTAATGAGCTCCAGAGTCCCTTGGGCGTTGTGGGAGCGGAGCTAGTACCGGAAGGTTGTATCTATAGCTTGGGCAGGGTGACGTGGGGACTAGTAGAAGCGCTGCACGCGTTAGGTCATTGTTACCAACAGCAAGAAGCCCTTGCGCGTTTGGGTGACGGCCTGCCCACGGTCATGCTGCAAACCTCAGGTCCTAAAGCCAAGGCCCTGATTGCGAAATTGCGTCAGACTGGAGGGGTGGAGGGGATTGGTTTTAGTCCAGGAGAAGATGCTTTTTTGGGCAGAAGCTATGACCTAGGAGTCCTGCGCACAGAGGATAAGCAGGTGCATATATTTGGAGAGTTTGAGGCGGATGCCCCGCAGCATGTGCAGGCCCGCAAAAAGTGGGGCCAGCGCTGTCGAAAGACCAAGGGGTACTGTGGGCTAA
>JBAUTA010000901.1:0-5526 GCA_049581985.1 Kovacikia sp. | reverse complement strand
TAGTAGGAATATCAGCAATACAGATCCTACCTGTTTTTGCTCTTCCCGACGTTTTGGTTAGGGCATTGCGAGGCAGTGCTTCCGGAGTAAATCAGGTAAGTTCAGTCTCAGAACTTACGGATGTAGATCCTAATTCCTGGGCATTTCAAGCCCTGAAATCTTTAATAGAACGCTACGGCTGTATTGAAGGTTATCCCAGCAAGAAATATCTAGGGAACCGTCCTTTAAGCCGTTACGAATTTGCAGCGGGGCTGAATGCTTGCCTGGATAAAGTTGGTGAGCAAATTGCCGCAGAGACAAGTAATTTAGCCGCTGAAGATGACTTGACGGTAGTCCAGCGCTTACAAGAAGAATTTAAAACTGAATTAATAGCACTGAAGGGCCGTGTCGAAGCACTAGAAGCAAAAACTAAAGAACTTGAAGCTCAACAGTTTTTCACTACTAGATTTACAAAAAAATTACCCCCTAAGCTTGATACTACCGTAATATTTGGACTGACGGGAGGTGGCGCTGGTGGAGATGTTGCTCTCGCAGGAGCTACCGGAGCCCCTGCTTTTGGTGATTCAGATTCCACAGGGATAGGAGGTCTAGTACCGGGTAGTAGTGCTAACCCTACTTTTGTCAGCCGTATCCGTCTGAATTTAATCACTACTTTTACTGGAGATGATCTATTAGCTATTCGTTTGGCAGCCAAAACGGGAGATGACGCTTCAACAGTTTTCGGTGCTCCTTTTGCATTGGACTACGCTAAGGATTCAGGTGAATTCACCAACGGCAGTTCTATAGGTGTCTTTGACCAGTTATTTTATAGTAATAAAATTGGTGAAAATTTCCGGTATTTTGTTGGACCTGCTGTCGATCCGAAAACCATTATAGACACGAATAGCTTTGCCAACAATGAAGCAGCAGATTTTTCGAGTAAAGAGTTTATCAACAATCCTCTTCTGTTTGAAGTTGTTGGTGGAGATAGCCCTGGGGCAGGCTTTGATTGGTCTATTTCTAACAATGTCAGTCTACGGACTGTCTATAATGCTGCTAATGGAGGACAGTCTTTTGGTTTTGGCAATGGCGGCTTTTTCGGAGGGGCTAGTCAACTCCTCACTGAGTTGGAAGTGAAGCCCTCTGAAACTTCAGCCATTCGTTTGCAGTATGGCCGTCTTAATGAGCAGGGGAATGCTTTGACGGCAACTCTGGCGGGTAATATCACTAATTCCATAACAGATATATTTGCTGTCAATGTGGAATGGGCTATTACTCCAAACTTTGGTATCTTCGGTCGCTATGGAACAGCGAATACACAGGTGAATAGTACTATAGACAGCTACACAAATCTGGCTTCTGATATTTATCAAATAGGATTCTCCCTAATTGATTTCTTTGCTGTAAATACTATTTTTGGGTTCAGTATTGGTCAACCTATTCGAGTTAATACTGGCTTGCAAAATGGAATCGGTCTAGTTCCCAGTGGGCGAGAGACGAACATTGAAGTGTTCTACAACTTCCGCCTGAATGACCGGATTACTTTGACACCAGACCTTCAACTTATCTCTCAGGGGAATAATATTGCCAGTAATCCAACCATAACAGTAGGAACCTTTCGAATGGTATTCGAATTTTAGATTACTTGAGGAGTAAAAGGGGATGAAATTAGCAGCTCTCTTATCTAGCACTGAAATTGTCAATCTTCAATTTTTTATAAAAGAGCCAAGGGAATTGCACAGAAATATAATACCGTCCATACAATCGATTTCCCAAAGGAGTAGGCAACTAATCAGTATAGTAATAAGCCGCAAGTCCCTTAAATCCAGGAAGCTGTGGCTATGGATTACGCCAGTCTGTGTAGAGGGGGCTTTGTTATTTGGTCATGGGAGCATAGCCTACGGGGTTCCTTGCAGCAAATCTGATTTGGAGCCGATCATAACCATTTCCCATGCTCTTGAACTCACTCAGCCTGTACCGGACCTAGGGACTCCACCTTCAGGGACAACCGCTTCCGTAAGTCAACCTCAATTTGGACAGACCTCCCCCTTCCCTGTACCCGGCAACGTCGAGACCTCTGCTCAGGGGGTTCTGGCTCAAACTCAGCCGCCAGCCTCAGCTGCCTCTGAAACACCCGCTCCTGGGCCGCCAACCTCCTCTACCCCGGCGCAAAAACTGGACTACCAGTTTAGTTATCTGGGGATTGGCGCGAATCTGGGAACGGGGGGTGACACCAGTGGTCTGGGAACAACTAGCTTTGCTGCATTTAGCAAGTTTGCACTCAGCCCTGCTTTTTCCGTCCGACCAGCTCTTCTGTTTTCCAATTATGCAACTGCCTTGATCTCTTTCACCTATGACTTTCCCATTCCGGGACCAGGACATATTGCTCCTTATGTTGGTCTGGGAATCCAGTCGTCAGAACTATTTACCCAGGCACCGCCTAAGACGAGTGATGTGGTACTCACAGTCGGCGTGGACTATCCTATCAATTCTTTCCTTGCATTCACTGCAGGGGTGAGCTCCGGATTGAACTTCAACAACTCTGGTATTGGTGTTTTACTCGGGCTTGCTTATATCTTCAGCACCTCGCCGCCTGGTCAAGCGTCAGGCATCATCAATACTCAAGAACCAACAGCAATACCTAGTGAAGTGTCAACCTCTCCCGCAGAGGCAGCAGAGACAGAGGCAGAAGAGGCAGAGGAAAAACACATCCCTGAAAACTGGAATGCGCACTTTCAGTCTACCTTCATCTATCAATACAAACCTGCATTTAATTCGCCTTATACAGGTACCAATAGTTTATTGGGCACTGTCGAAGACTTGACCTATACCCTCAGTGCGACTGGATACTTTGGGGTTCGCCTGTGGGAAGGGGGAGAGTTCTATGTGAACCCTGAAATGTCATCGGCAATAGCAGTCAGTAGCCTGTTAGGTCTTGGAGGCCTTTCCAATGGCGAGAATCAAAAAGGAGGCTCGCCAGTGCCAAATATTTATATGGCAAGAGCTTTTTTGCGGCAAACATGGAGTTTTGGAGGCACCCCGCATTTTGTCGAGTCTGGACAAAATCAATTAGCAGAAATCGTTGATAGTCGACGACTGGTCTTGACACTTGGGAAACTGAGCGTAACAGATTTGTTTGGCCCCAATCGGTTCTCCAGCAACCCCCGCACTCAATTTATTAACTATTCATTTCTGACTTATTTAGCGATGGACTACGGTGCCGATGGCCGTGGCTACGCCGTTGGAGCGGCTTTGGAGTATTTTCTTGATAATTGCACTTTTCGGATTGGGCGTTTTTCTGTCCCTACTACTAGCAATGGATTCATCGAAGATTGGAATCTTCTAACCCATTACAACGATGAAATTGAAGCCGAATATTCCTACGTTATTGGGGATAAGCCTGGCAAGGTGCGTCTCATGGGCTTTCATTCTCGAGCAATAATGGCTTCGTTCCAGGATGCCTTGGATCTGTGGCAGGCAAATGGAGAGATTGAGGTACCCTCCATTGCGGATGTGAGGAATAGAGAACAAGACCAGTTTGGCTGGGGTTTTGCGGTGGAACAAAGTCTAGGCAGAGATGTGGGCCTGTTTTTGATCTTTAGTGGAAACGATGGCTACACGGAAAATTGGAGTTTTACGGACGTCCAAGGTGCTTTCGCTGGCGGCTTGTCGATTCAAGGCAATGGCTGGGGGCGTCCGAAAGATACTCTTGGGATTGGATATGCGAGCAATACCATCGGTCGAGGGTTTCAAGAGTATTTAGCAGCCGGGGGGCTTGGAACTTTTATCGGTGATGGACAACTGAACTACGCACCCGAGGAAGTCTTGGAAACTTATTACAACTACAAATTGGGACCAATCACCACATTGGGTTTTGATTTTCAGTACATTACTAACCCTGGTTACAATGCCGATCGTGGTCCCGTATTTTTGTTCGGTACACGGCTACACGTTGAGTTCTGACAAGAGCATCAAAGCGATCAAACATCTCTGCCAAGCTTAGTTGGCTCTTAGGATTCCAAGGATCTGGTACTACGAGGGAGTTCATCTCGTAAGAAATTTATCTCGGGGTATTCACCCGTGATTTACTGATATAAATACTATTCGTTTTCCGTGTGGACACGGTTATCAACCTGGGGTGTCCTGAGTTTCACTAAGGAGACAGTGATTCATCCATAAAGATTATATTTCTCAGATCAATACTGTTGCCGAACTGAGCGATGTAGATCCAATAATGCTATGCCTACCAGGGGAAAAGCTCTATGTTTCGTAATATTTTCCTTATTCTTTTATTGTGGGTCGTTACAGCTCCAGCGCTAAGCGCCAGTGAGCTCTCGCCGGAAAACCCCCAAGAAGAAATTTTTATTGATGGTGTTCCAGCAGGGGTCCGTAGCCAAGCTATCGCTGCCAATAACCAAGGTGTAGAATTCCTGGCACAAAAACAATATGATTCCGCCATAGCATCCTTTAGGCAGGCCCTTTCTATAGACGCAACCTATGCCCGTGCTCGCCATAATCTGAGCATTGCCTACTATCGTCAAGGACTTTCTTTGTGGCCAGACCAAAAGCAAGAAGCCCAAAATTCTTTCCGTAAGGCGCTAGAGGTGGACTCTAGTAATCCGCAGATTCAACGGGCAAAACAATACGTCCGTTGAAATGATTTATTTATCCGTCTTCGGCGGACGTTTGTTTTTCTCCATGGCCTTGAGGTAGGCAACAAGATCATCAATGGTCGAATCCAGTTTTGATTTTTCAACCATGAGCGCAGGCATCGTCGTGTTAAAGCGAATGCTGGTAGGCTGAGCAATCCACTTTTTCAGCCAGGATTCTTTGTAATACTCGGTGACATTAACCGGATAATTTAGTTCGGGGGCTTTGCCACCGCCTTCTCCGTTAATTGTGTGGCAGGACAGGCAGTTTTTACGAAAACTCAAGAAGCCCCTTTTGACCTGAACCGAACTGCCGTTAGCGGGGGCAATTTGCGGAAAATGTTCTTCAAAATTAATAAGGTCTAAACCCACGATCATGTAAGCCCACTCTTCTTGTTTAGGATGTTTTCCGGTGTCCCAGATAAGATAAAACGGAGCCAAATCGATTTTCTTTCCACCTTCCAATTTGTTAATTAATGAGAATGATTGCTGTCCGACGCGTTCAAATGCCAAAAAAGGCTGAGCGCCACTGAGAGCATCCTGCGGAATGGATGGCTTGTAACCATCACTACAAGTGAACAAAAATTCCTCGGCCTGTTTGAGCTTAGCCCCATAAATTTTTTCAAGCACTGTGTTAAGTGGAAGAGCTTTGTAGATGATTGTGGTTTGTTCTAAAGGGTCGTAAACCGATTTCTCAACAGGCGTGACGAGAGTTTTGAGTTCTTCAATGGAAATTTTTTTAGTGATTTTGCCATGATCTTTGAACGTGAATTCTTGAGTTCCGTTGGCAAGACTGACGGCGGGTGAAAAAATCACCACACAAAAGAGGGACCCGATCAATTTTTTGAAAATCATGAATTGCTCTCCTGAAAAATCTGATTTTGTGTTGTCAATATTA
>JBAUTA010000900.1:0-9952 GCA_049581985.1 Kovacikia sp. | reverse complement strand
GATGCCCCCATAATGGCGCAAAATTCTCCCCGCTCGACGATCAGATTAACCCCAGAGAGGGCTTTGACCTCAGTTTCTCCGGCACCGTAAATCTTATAAATGTCTTCTAGACGGATGATAATCGGGTTCATAGGAGGGGGAGGATAAGGGAACCAGGAAAGGGCATTCAATCAGTTCTGAATTGGCTAGGGGCAAACCCGCCTCTAGCTTTGTGAAGGTGAGGATTGGACTGTAAAACCCGCCCGTACCAGTTGCGGGATTGATTTAATCCGGGATCTTAAGTGCTTCTGAGGGCCACGATCGGATCTAACTTGGCAGCCTGACGGGCCGGGAAAACACCGAAGAATAGACCAATGCCACCGGAGATACCAACTGCCAGGACGATCGCAGCGGGTGAAATGCTGGCTTTGAGGGGGGTGATCAATCCAACTCCGACAATGCCGCCAACCCCGATCATTGTTCCCAGTAAGCCACCCGCAGCCGAGAGAATGACTGCTTCGATTATGAACTGAAGCAGGATATCCTGTTGGGAAGCCCCGATCGCCTTCCGTAATCCAATTTCCTCGGTTCGTTCGGTGACGGATACGAGCATGATATTCATAATGCCGATGCCGCCCACCAGCAGGGAAATACCAGCGATCGCTGCCAGCATTGCCGTCAACCCGCCCGTAATCGTATTAACAATGCTCAAAATATCCTTTTGGGTCTGGACTGTAAAATCATCCTCGGTGGTAATCTTATGCCGTAGCCGTAGCAGGTTCGTGATCTGGAACTGGGCCGCAGCGATGGTGGATTCGCTCTTGGCCGAAACGGAAATAAAGGTGAGATCCAATCCGTAGGGAGAGTTTCGCCCGGTTAAGCGGTTGGCATGGGTGGTGATGGGAATGTAGGCCGTATCGTCCTGGTTATTTCCCAAAAACGAACCTTTTGCCTGCATCACCCCAATCACCTGAAAACTCAAGCCCTGGATCCGAATTTGTTGTCCGATCGGGTCGCGGTTACCAAAGAAGCGGGTAGCAATGTCTGCACCTAAAATAACCACCTGACTATTTTTTTCCAGATCCTGATTGTTCAAAAACCGTCCCTTTGCCATATCGAAGCTACGGACAGAGAGAAATTCTGGGGTCGTTCCGATGACGGAAGAACTCTTGTTGAGATTGCGATAGACAATCGGAAGCTGGCTCTGGCGTTGGGCTGCTACCTCTCTAATTGAGGGCACTTGGGCCGCGATCGCCCTGGCATCATCTAGCACCAGCGTTCTGGGGATGTCGAGGGTCCGGTTGCGGGCCTGGGGGCTTCCCGGTGTGACAAATAGAATATTCGGTCCCAAGGCTTCAAACTGCTCTGATGCCAGCCTTTGTGCCCCCTGCCCAACCCCTACCATGGCAATCACCGAAGCATTGCCAATAATAATGCCCAGCATCGTCAGGGTACTGCGGAGCTTGTTTGCAGTCAGGGTTTTGACTGCCATTTTGATGCTGTCGAGGAAATCCATAGTTAGTTTTTCTTATCCACTCCCTTGGTGATGTCTTCTAGCTTCTGACCTGCGGGAAGTTCAACAAAAACTGGGTCGCCTGCTTGAACGCCTTCGAGGATTTGGGTCTGATTGCCAATGCTGGAACCTAAGGTAATGGGTTGGAATTTGGGTTTGTTGTTGAGATCGGGCACCAAAACCCCCGTTTGTCCCTTGTCAGTGACGATCGCCACGCTAGGAACCATCAACGCTTCTTTGATCCGTCCACCCAGGAAAGCCAGATCAGTGGTCATCCCAGAGCGCAACTGCTCCTTGCCCGCCGTAATTTTCACCCGCACTTCAAAAGTGACAACTCCCTTTTGAGTTGCATCTTCCTTAGCTTCTGGCGAAACCAATCGGACAACCCCTTTAAATGTTTTTTTGGGATAGGCATCTACCCGAATTTCGACTTCCTGCCCAGGCTTGATTTGGCTGATATCTACTTCGGGTAATTTCGCCAAGACTTCTAAATCGCTGGCAAGGGTCACGATCGAGGTAGCAGCACCGCTGCTGGTGGTAAAGCTGGTTGGGGTAACAAAGTCGCCCACCGTGGCATTTTTCTGACTAATCACCCCATCAAAGGGGGCGCGAATTACTGTGTCATCAATCTGCGTCTCAATCTGCTTCAGACGGGCCTGGGCATTGGCAACCTGGGCAACCGCCTGATCAATTTCCTGCGATCGGGGTCCGTTATTCTGTTGGTTAAGCTGCTGAACAGCGCTGTTTAGGCGTGCTTTCACCTGCTCCAGGTTTGCTCTGGCGCTGCGTTGATCGTTCAAAACCTCATCCAGTCGATCGCGGGTGATTGCCCCTTCTACCGCCAGATCCTGGTTCCGTTTGGCCCGTTGATTAGCCAGATCAAGCCGACTTTGGGCATCCACAATTTCTGCCCTTACCTGATTCACGCTTGCCTGGGCCTGACCGATCGCTTCGGGACGACTGCCCGCCCTCAATAGCGCCAGGTTGGCTTGCTGCTGTGCCAGTTGGGCGGCGGCCTGTTCTCGTTGGGTTTCTAGCTCCTGGCCATCCATCTGCGCGACGATCTGGCCCTGCCGGACGCGATCGCCCTGCTCTACAAATAGCTTCTCCAACCGTCCTGAGGTTTTTGGGTTGAGGTTAAGCCGCCGCACGGGGACCACATCGCCGCTGGCTGTAATCCGGGCAATCACATCCTTGGATTGAACCGAAACGGTAAGTTGGCTAATGTCCTGGCGAGGTGCAGCGTTGCGGACAACCAGCGAAATGGTAGCAGCAACACCAACTAATCCAGCCGCGATTAACCCAACCAGCCAGGGGGTCTTATTTTGCGTAACCTTGCCGAAAAGAGGAAGTTGCATGGTGAATTAAGAATTTTGAATTGAGTTCACGGACGGTTCCGTGGAAAATCTTTTGAATTGGGTAGGTGGGGTGCTTTTCCTGCTCTTTGTTGTAGTCTTCAGCCCTCAGCTTTTAACTTCACCGTTGATTTCCCTACCTTGCCAGAATTTTTAGTTCCTGGCTTCATCCAGGTGGTTATTTCGTTGCTGTTCCCAGCGATCGATGAGCAGGGGCAGCTCTTGTTCAAAGAAGGCATGGGTATCGCGCATGTCTTCGAGGCGCTGGAGCGATCGGGCATCCTCGCCTTGCATCATCTCCAACCCCCGTTCAGCCAGTTGCCGAAAGGTGGTGATCTGCACCATGCGTTGTTTTGTCAGCTCAGACCAGGCGTTGGGCTTGATCCGAAAATAGTCACGCCGTTTTCCTGGTTGGCTGATCCGCTCAAGCAAGCCGATTTGCAGCAGCAAGCGAGTCATGGTGCTGATGGAACCTTTGCTTGCCTGCAAGATGGCGGCAAGTTCACCAGGCGACTGGTGCGGCGGATTAGAGATCAGCAGCCAGCCAAAGATCCGTCCCGCCATCCGGGGGAGACCCACCATTTCAAAGGCAAGTCCCACTTCTTCGATAAAGTGCGGTTGCTCAAGCGAGTTCTGGGGCAACTTAGCTGCATTAATACCAACTTCTGTCAATGCTTCCATGCCCATAGCTTAACATAATTTAGTTTAGGCTGTTCAGTAAAGACTGAACATTGGGATCTCGCTCTATCCGACATCCTCTGCGATCGCACCAATCAGGATCCAAAACCCGCCTGGCAGATCACGAGTCAGCTTCACTGAAGGTCTAATATGATTCGCTTCGAGTGCCAGGATTGCAGCTCGAGGCGAATGATTGGTTTATTTAGTTAATAGGGTTGAAAGGGGCAACCAGACTGATGCTATTAGTTATTTGTGCCGAATGAGTTCGTAAAGTTCCACGTATTGTTCGCCGGGGTGGTTCCAGGAGTAGTCGTATTCCATCCCCTGAATCGCAAGTTTTTCAAACGCTTCCGGGTCGTATTTCCATAGACCGATCGCCCGATCCATTGCCGATTCCAGCGCCTGGTTATCGGTTTGGTGGAACACATAGCCGTTGCGTTCTTCGGGCGGATGGGTTTCATCGTAATCCCGATCGAAGACCGTATTTACCAGACCGCCTACGCCCCGGACGATCGGTACGGTGCCATACTTTAAGCCAATCATCTGGGTCAGCCCACAGGGTTCAAAATTGCTGGGAACCACAATCATGTCTGCTCCAGCATAAATCAGGTGGGAGAGTTCTTCGTTAAAGCCCAACTCTAAATGAACGTCAGGATTTTCACTCAGGAAGTTTTTCTCATGCCAGAACCAGGAATTGATTTTTGACTCGGTTGCCGACCCTAATAGAACGAACTGCGCCTCCCGATAAAGGGCATGGTAAATCGCATGGTGAACCAGATGAACGCCCTTTTGCTCATCTAAACGCCCGATAAAGCAAATGAGTGGCTTTTCAGGGTCGTCCCGCAGCATGAGCCGTTCCCGCAGGGCTTTTTTGTTCTTGGCTTTTCCAGTCAAATCCTCTTTGGTGAAGTGGTGCGGGATATAGCGATCGATCTCCGGATTCCAGATGTCGTAATCGATGCCGTTAAGAACCCCGGTAAATTTCTCCTGGTGGAGGTGCAACGTATGACCCAGACCATAGCCCTCGCTGCCATGATGGGCTTCCCAGGCATAATGGGGGGAGACGGTCGTGACATAGTTTGCATAAACGATGCCCCCCTTCATTAAGTTCAGGGCAAAGGGGTTGAAATTGTCCCGCAGGCGATCGTACTCAAAATAATAGGCATCATTGTTTAAACCCGATGCCTGCAAGGTGCTGGAACCGGCAACGCCCTGGTGCTTAAAGTTGTGAATAGTATAAAGCGCGCGCTGGTTTGCCATACCATTCCACTTGTAAATCTCAAATAGGAGAACTGGCACCAGTCCTGTTTGCCAATCGTGGCAATGGATAACATCGGGACGTTTGTTACTAATATTCAGAAATTCCAGCGCAGCTTTGCTGAAGAAGACAAACCGCATGTCGTCATCCGACGCACCATAGTAATATCCCCGGTTAAAAAAGTTATCGCGGGAATGGGGTTGAATAAAAAAGCACAACCGTCCATGAACCCAGCCGCACAGGACTGAGCAGTGAATTGCCGCCCCATACCAGGGCACCCACAGGTCATTGTAGGCATCATGAAGCCCCCAGATGTGGTCGTAGCGCATACAGTCATACATCGGGAGAATAATCTCAACCGTATGGCCGCGAGTTTCTAATTCCCGGCTCAGACCGTAAACCACATCCCCTAATCCGCCAGCTTTAATTACAGGAGCGCATTCGGAGGCAATCTGGACGATATACATTTTTATTCCTCTTCAAAGAAGAAATATGGC
The DNA here is from genome assembly GCA_049581985.1 of Kovacikia sp. Lineage (GTDB taxonomy): Bacteria > Cyanobacteriota > Cyanobacteriia > Leptolyngbyales > Leptolyngbyaceae > Kovacikia. The sequence continues at coordinate 4,672 of JBAUTA010000900.1, read as the reverse complement.
CTTAACTTTACGAAAGTATATATTTTTCTGGTGACTCTGCAACCAGATATTTAGAAGTCAGGGAGTGGGGCGATCGTATTCCCCTGTCGTATTCCCCTGTCACATATCTTTTGCAAGCAATTTTGACATTTCTGCATGCATCAATGCGAGCCCAGGATCTCGCTGAATCGCATGATAATAGCGCACTTCGGCGGGTGTTCCTTCCTCCGCAGGTAGGAGCAGTGTGCGCGCCTGTTGCAAAAGATCGTTGGCTTCTTCAAAGGTCACAGGATCTTTTGTACTTAGCAACTCGTCGATTTGAACGATGAACTGGGAAATAGGATGCAGCCAATTAAACCACTCGTGCCCAATCACCAGTTGCAGAAACTCGCCATTCGAACGGATGGGGCCGTAGGACCGCTCATAGTCAACGCGTTCTGAATCCAGTAGGGCTTTGTGGAGGCGAAGCAAAACTCGCCGCAGTTCCCGCAACCGCTGCAATACAAAATCGAACGATGGATTGGTCGAAGACATCGGTAGATCTATTCGTAAATACCCCTCCCATCTTGTCACAAAGAGCGGGAGGTGAGGTTAGGGAGACGGAATCAAGGTTGTAGCAATCTTCCTATCCCCTATTCTTGGGCTAGATTGAAACACTTGGGTTAAACCAAAACAAAAGTTTTGGCGGGGGTAGAGGAGTGAAGCCCCCCATCCCCCGCTGCAACCCTTATTCTTTCAAATTGGGATAAGGTGAGGCATGTTTATAAACCAGCAACGAGCGAGGAAGGTCCCATGATTGCAGCAACTCCAAAATTCTTCGGATTGGAGGCAACATCAAAATCTGGATTGCCGAATATTTGCGGTTGGGAGGCGGAAATTGCTGCGGTGGTGAATCATGATCAACCTGTTTTTCTGCCCACAACAAATCTCAGGCTAGAGAATATTGCGGCAGGGTTTGCCTGTGCGCTTCACATGCATCAACCTACGATTCCGGCGGGTGCTAATGGTGAGCTAATCTGTAACCTTCAGCGCATGTTCGAGCATCCGGGGGAAGGGGATAACCACAACGCGGGAGTCTTTAGCTGGTGTTATTCCCGCATGGGGGATTTTATTCCTAAGCTGGTAGAAAATGGTTGCAATCCCCGGATTATGCTTGACTACTCCGGCAACCTGCTGTGGGGGTTGCACCAGATGGGGCGAGACGATATTCTCAACAACCTCAAGCGGATTACCTGCGATCGCCGCTATCAGCCCTACGTGGAATGGCTGGGGACGATGTGGAGTCATGCGGTTGTCCCCTCGACCCCGATTCCTGACCTGAAGCTGCATATTCAAGCCTGGCAGCATTACTTTGCCGCCAGTTTTGGTTTTGATGCCCTAAAACGGGTGAAGGGCTTTTCTCCTCCAGAGATGCACTTACCCAACCATCCGGATACTTTGTACGAGTACATCAAAGCTTTAAAGGAGTGCGGCTACCGTTGGCTAATGGTGCAGGAACATTCCGTCGAGCGTTTGGATGGTTCAAGTCTGACCTCTGATCAGAAATATATTCCTAACCGTCTTGTTGCGCGAAATTCTAAAGGTGAGACTATCAGCATTACGGCCTTGATTAAAACCCAGGGATCGGATACTAAGCTGGTCGCTCAAATGCAGCCTTACCACGAAGCAAAAGGGCGCGGACGGCAGACGATCGGGGATCAGACGGTTACCTCCTGTGTCACCCAAATTGCTGACGGAGAAAATGGCGGCGTCATGATGAATGAGTTTCCCCGCGATTTTCAGCCTGTCTGGTATGACATTAAGGAGAATGGGCGAAGTACCACCGGGGTTGTGGGTGTCAATGGGACGGAATACATCGAGCTGCTGGAAGCCGCGGGGGTGAGTTCCAAAGACTATCCTGCAATCCAGGCAGTCCATCAGCATCGGATCTGGCAGTTGGTGGACGCAGATCGGGCAACCTCCGAGGCTGTAGAGGGGGCGATCGCCCAACTCAAAGCAGCCGACTCCCGCTTTAGCATGGACGGGGCTTCCTGGACAAATGACCTGAGCTGGGTTCAGGGATATGAAAACGTTTTGGAACCGATGAATCAGCTCAGCGCCAGCTTCCACCAAAAATATGATCCGCTGCTTCAGGAAGATCCCTCCGTTACGCAACAACCCGACTATCAGCAAGCCCTGTTGTATAACCTGTTACTTCAAACAAGCTGCTTTCGCTACTGGGGACAGGGCGTTTGGACGGATTACGCCCGTGAAATTTATCGACGCGGAGAAGCAATTCTTGCACCCATCTAACACCAATTTAAATAGCGAGCAGGGCAGATTGGGGACGGGGTGCAGGGGTGGAACTCCTGGCTGAGGGTAAAGCCCCCCACCCCCATCTGCAACCTTCATTTTTTAAATTGGTATAAAAAACAAACGCGTAAAAAGCAAGCACGATAGATAGAAACGACGAAGCCGAACGGGGGGAACCTTGGCTACCCTACCCCCATCTGTAACCCTTATTCTTTAAGTTGGGATTAGGGCTTAGAAGGGCGTAGAAGGAAGAGCCCTCTTTAAAGAAAGATGGGGAATAAGTAGGACGAAAAAATAGGTGGGGATGATAACATTTCCCAGCCTGAATAATGACGAGAGGGTGTGATGATGGGCATTTCCCATTCTCCTACGTTGATGGCTAACTCCCACTGATACTGTTCCTTCCCTCCTCCCTTACTTTTCCGGTAGCCAGGCTCTTTTCGGTATGATGGGTCTAGCAAACGTTGCTGCTCGGTATGCACAAGTGTTAAGAATAAGTTCGAAAAGGCACGTTGTTTTCATCACTGACAGCATTGATCCTGGAATTTTCTTGAAAGGTAAGGGAATTTAAGCTAAATCTTTTATTTGTAAAAATTCCGCAAACTTTTCGGATTTATCCGTAGCTTCGTTGCATATCAGTACAATAGTTTGACTGATGCAATCGTGCATTTAGCCTGAGCTAAAGCCTATGAGTCCCTCCCCTGATCGGTCATCAAAGTCCTCACAATCTCCCTTGACAAACCAATCTTCTTCGGATGAACAGCCTCCTGTCGCATCTGATTCGACTTCAGAAGTCCCCTTAAATAGTGTTTCTGGCGTTGCCCCAGCGAATCTGTCCGTGGATTCGGTGGAACCTTCCGTGGAGCCACCTCCTCTGGTGCCCAAGCGTCCTTTGATGCGTCCGGTGAGCCGTCCTGAGCCACCTCCTGTTCAACCTGTTGTCCCCCAAAAGCCGGCAGCGATTTCCGTGCCACCTCAGCCAGATTTGGCAACCGAAGAGGTTAGCTCAGAGACTAGCGGTTTAACAGAGGATGAATCCTTAGCCGAGCAAGCCATCTCCCGTCACAGACCCATTCCGCCTCCTAGTGAACCGAAACAGTATCGCGCGATCGGTCTTGTGCGTGGGCGGTACGTGCCTTCAGAAGAGCAGTTTACCCGTGGCACAATGGTCACGGCTGATGGTGCGGAAATTGAAGCAGTCCTTTTGGGCCGGGTGATGAGCCTGGTACGCAACCATCTGGATCTGGAACAAGATCACCTATGGGTGGTATATCCCCGTACCCGTGAAGCTCAGGAGAACCTGCACGTCCAAATTGTGGGCGTTTGGGAACCGGAAAAACTACAAAAAAGCTCTGACGATGCTGAGGATGTGGTCGAACATCCGACTGAAACGGTATCGGATGAGGAACCTCTTTCCCCAGGATTTGAGGACGATTATTTTTCTATCCGGGGCGAGGTCGTTTTTTATTCGCCTGATGATAGCAATGTCGTCGTAAAGATTCAGCAAGCTGCCCGCAAGAGTTCAGACAAGGCAAAGGCATTTAAGCTCAAGCTAGATGGAACGCTGCCAAGCTCTAAAACCGTGGGTTATTTTTGGGATTTGCAGGTTAAGCGACTGGGTGTTGCGCTGGTCATTACAGAAGGAACGGCGATCGGTCTTGTTCCTCCCAAGAAAAAATCAAAGACAGACTTCAAACAAGATCGGCGTCCTCAGAAGAATTTCCGAGGTCCTCGCCCTGCCACTGGCGGTAAGGGTGCGCCGCCGAAACCTCCTGCTGGTGCTTCAGGAGCCCCTCGCCGTGAACCACCGCCTAAGCCCGTCAAGCGGACTGAGCAGAGTAAGGAAGACTAGGCTAATCCTGGGTTGAGGACGATTTCACAGGTATCTTCTTAAAAAGAGCGGCTTTGCCTACAGGCAAAACCGCTCTTTCTATCTATTACGATGCTATATCAAAAACCTCTAATCAGGGAAATTTGGCGGTGGTGGCGTGGGGGATACGGATGAAGTTGGATGATCTTCGGGATAGCTGTTTGACCCACCCGCCCTACTCATTTCCTCCAGAATTGCTTTTTCCTGCTCTGTAATTTCGAAATGGGTTTCGGAATCTTTCCCATTCTCGTTCGCAAAACCATTCAACTCCTCATCGACGGAACTCGCTGGATCTAAATTAAAGTCAATTTCTTCCCCTGATAAGGCTTCCTCGGTAATTCCAGTTTCTCCAAGGCTGTCTAAATTAAAATCTAGAGAGTCTTCGAGCTTTTCCTGAAAAAGCGATTCAACTTCTACCACTGGTTCCTCTGTGAATTCCTGATTTAGAGCATCTGCCCAATTAGACTGATCCGAACTCTCCAAATCCTCCTGGAAGAGGTCGCTGGCATCTAAGTTGGTATCCAGGAAAGG
>JBAUTA010000899.1:0-6238 GCA_049581985.1 Kovacikia sp. | reverse complement strand
TGTGGCGTCAGGGCATGTTTGTATTGCCTTTTATGGCTCGTTTGGGGGTCACGGGTTCCTGGGGCGGTTGGAGCGTCACAGGTGAGACGGGAGCAGATCCTGGTTTCTGGTCATTTGAAGGTGTCGCGGCCGCACACATCATCCTTTCGGGGCTGTTGTTTTTAGCTGCTGTTTGGCATTGGGTTTACTGGGATTTGGAACTTTTTAGAGATCCTCGAACAGGCGAACCTGCGTTGGATTTACCAAAAATGTTTGGGATCCACTTGTTTTTATCGGGTCTTCTTTGCTTCGGATTTGGTGCTTTTCACCTGACGGGATTATTTGGTCCCGGTATGTGGGTTTCCGATCCTTACGGACTGACCGGAAGCATCCAACCAGTTGCGCCCGAATGGGGACCTTCTGGATTTAACCCGTTTAATCCGGGTGGTATTGTAGCTCACCATATTGCCGCGGGTGTGGTTGGGATTATTGCTGGCCTATTTCACTTGAGTGTTCGTCCCCCTGAGCGGCTTTATAAGGCTCTCCGGATGGGGAATATTGAAACTGTTTTGTCCAGCAGTATTGCCGCTGTTTTCTTTGCTGCTTTTGTGGTGGCCGGGACAATGTGGTATGGCAGTGCGGCAACTCCGATCGAACTGTTTGGGCCGACTCGCTATCAATGGGATAGCAGTTATTTCAAACAGGAAATTGAGCGGCGAGTGCAGGCAGATCTTGCCAGCAATGTAAGTATTTCTGCGGCATATTCAGCAATCCCTGAAAAACTTGCCTTCTATGACTATGTTGGAAACAGTCCTGCTAAGGGGGGCTTGTTCCGGACTGGTCCAATGGATAAGGGCGATGGTATCGCTCAAGACTGGTTGGGACATCCGGTATTTAAGGACAGTGCAGGTAGAGAGTTGTTTGTTCGACGTCTGCCTAACTTCTTTGAAAACTTCCCAGTCGTTTTGACTGATAAGGATGGGGTTGTTCGTGCTGATATTCCTTTCCGAAAGGCAGAATCTAAATACAGTTTCGAGCAGTCAGGGGTGACTGTTGCTTTTTATGGCGGTGCTTTGGATGGTCAAACCTTCAAAGATCCTGCGACGGTTAAGCGGTATGCTCGGGCTGCTCAACTGGGTGAACCTTTCCAATTCGATCGGGAAACTCTGAAGTCTGATGGGGTATTCCGCACCAGTCCCAGGGGTTGGTTTACCTTTGGGCACGCTGTGTTTGCGTTGCTCTTCTTCTTTGGGCATATCTGGCACGGTTCTCGGACTATTTTCCGGGATGTGTTTGCGGGTATCGATCCGGAGCTTTCAGAGGAGCAGGTGGAATGGGGCTTCTATCAGAAGTTAGGAGACAAATCTACCCGTCGTGCTGAACCAATCTAGTTTGACCTTCTAAGGGCTAGAGGGATTAATTGATCTGTTGATTATTTGACGGCATCCGTAAATCCCTCTGGATCCCTTGGCTGATAAAATTGTGTTAATGGACAATTAGGAAATTCTGATATGGAAAGCGTTGCTTACATTTTGATTCTTACGTTAGCCATTGGTGTTCTCTTTTTCGCTATTGCTTTTAGGGAGCCGCCAAGGATTGGTAAGTAGACTCAGTCTCTTAACCGATCGCCCGTTTAACTCAAAGCGCTAAAGATCAATGCGCTGAATCCTTGTGAGTACTTTTTCTTCTCCTTCAAGGCATCATCGATCAGAGTTCTACGGAACCTATTCTGATTCTTCCAGTTTTACAGTACGGATTGCTCAACAGGAAGATTTAGCTGATCTTGTGGAAATTCTCGCCAGCAGTTTTCCTCCTCAGAAGGAGATTACTCGCTGGCTTTTTCCATTAATTCGGATGGGTATCTATGAGGATTTACGGCAGCGCTTGCGATCCCCGGCTTCCCCTGATTATGTTTGTCTGGTGGCAGTCGCCCTGTCATCCAACGGTTCATCTCAAGTCATCGGCACAGTTGAGATTGCCCTCCGCTCAAACTACTTTTTCCAAGTTCGTAGCGCTTACTATCCTTATCTATCTAATCTTGCAGTCCATCTTGAGTACCGTAGACGTGGAGTTGCCCAACGGTTGCTGAGTGCCTGTGAGCAATGGGTAACCAATCAGGGGGGGCACAACATTCATCTCCATGTACTTGAAGATAATCACGATGCAAAGCAACTGTATTTTAAGGTTGGTTATCAGTTTCAGAAAGGTGATTCCTTTTGGTGCCGTTGGTTTTTAAACCAACCCCGACGACTCCTGCTACATAAACAGCTTGGCCTGGTACAACAAAAATAAAGTTTTGGAAGGGGGAAGGGGTGGAACCCCTGCTTGGGGGCGAAGCCCCCGAACCCCATGGTGCAAAATTTAGTATTTGCACCACGAGTCGTCTGCCAGGACAGACTTGAGGGTTAACTCAAATCTACAAAATCTATACACCGGGTGTTTTGAAGGGTTGAAAACCCTCAAACTGGTTTTCACAGACCCCCAGGCTGGAAACTCATGGACATTACACGTCTCCCTCCCAGAACGGGAGAGAGAGTTAGGATAAAGCCAAGTTGTTGTGAAGTAATTACATAGATCCCCCTTTAAGTTTGGCAGTCTGATTTAATGGGTGTGGACTATATTCTTAAGGCCCAATCCCCATAACGCCTGTAAATTTCTATAAAGTTACTCTTGATTTCCTCCAAAATGGGAATTGGCGAATAGCCTAGAATGGAGGTATAAGCCCGATAGCAAATGGGTTAGCTTGGGTTTAGTGGAGTTGGTTATTCATTCTATTTGCGGTAAATTTATTTTTTGATCGTCTGCATGGGTGCTCCTCGTAAGATCTTTTTGATTGGTGCTGGTGCCTACCGTAAGGGAAAGTCAGCCTCAGGGTATAAAGTTGGTAGATGGGGAGCCAGGCATGAAATTATCTAGATACTCCAATGAGTTTACTGTTGTAGCCAGATCCTTGCTAGTAGTTCCAGGACCTCAGCAATATGGGAGATGAAAGCCGGAATTCCTGCCAAGAGCTGATTGAGTATCCTGCTAGCTCCGATATTCTGACCCAGTTGAATGGGGGGCAGTTGTTGATGGTAAATAGCCGCAGGCGAAATGGGCTAATTATCTATAAACGGTTTCACGCCGAGTTTGCTGGGCCGGGAGCGGCAGTTGGCAGCTTTTTTGATGTGGACTGCCAGAGAGCCATTCCCGTGGGAGATCTTTCTTTGATTTGTCCGGAAACTCAGGAAGACCGTCAGAAAGCTTACTTGATTCGGAGACAGTGGATTCGGCTAACTCAGCAGTTGACGGATAACCCCATCCCTTTGCAACGAGCGCAGATGATCTTAAACCAGTTTGAAAACTATTTTGGTCCGGAGACTGTGGCGGGACTGCCTGATGAAGCATTTGCCCTTCTGGTAGGAGTGTTGCCGCAGACAATTAGGATGGTGCGCTACAGCGCTGACAATCCAGATAGTCGGCTAAGAATTCAACTTTAACCCTAACTGGATGCCCCGCTTGCTCTAGAAGCCGCTAAGCTCAATGTTTGCCTCGAAATACTGATCGAGTGAAGCTTTGAGCCGCTTAAAGGTTCTTGCATTTTCTTCGTAACTGCCGATCGTCAGTCGAAGTCCGCCACTAACGTGTCGAATTAGCGTTCCTTGAGCGCTGAGCGTGTCACAAATTTTGTTTAAAATCAACTCTGGCTGGTTTGTCATCTCTTCGTGCAGCCGTAAGTAAATAAAGTTTGCGGTGCTAGACCAAACTTGCAGCGCTGGATGTTGAGCTAATTGTTGAGTGAGTTTGGTTCTCTGCTCAATGATTGGAGAAATCATTTCAAGTAGCTGTTGACGGTGAGCAAGGGCAGTTAGTGCTGCTGCTTGGGAGAAGGTGGGCAGATTATAGGGCAAACGTACTTTTTCCAGCGTTGCGATCATTTCTGGGTTGGCGATCGCATAGCCAACCCGATGCGCCGCTAACCGAAAAGCCTTAGAAAAAGTTCGCAGAATAACCCAATTGGGGCGCTGAAGTACCTCATTGACTAAGGTACTCTGACTAAATTCAAAGTAAGCTTCATCAATTACAACCAGGATATGTTCGGGTAAGGTCCGCAGCCAGGAAATTTCTGCTTCAATTAATGCATTACCCGTAGGGGAGTTTGGGTGAACAACAAACACCACCCGGACAGGCGGAGATTGGATTTGGTGGATTGCTGCGTCGGCTGCCTTGAGGTCGATCGCAAAATTAGCGGACGAACGTTCGACCGCAGCAACTAAAACACCCAAAGTACGCGCCAAAATGGCATACATGGAGAAGGTAGGTTCTGCGACCAAAATCGAACCTTCCCCTTGCAAACAAGTTGCAATCAACAGAGAGCGAATGAGTTCATCGGAACCATTACCAAGGGAAATATGAGTTTGATTAAACGAATTAGAGGCTAGGGATGCTGATTCATTGACGTAGTCGGAGATCGCTTGTTTTAGAGCGCTATGACTCCCATCAGGATAGCGATTTGCCTCGATCTTCTGCTCGTAGGTGTGGGCCAACGTCCGCTTTAACTCTGGGGGAAGATCAAAGGGGCTTTCATTCGTATCCAACCGATCAAACTGAATGGGTCTAGCTGTCGCTGCAGGCAAAACAGAGGAAGCCAGACGTTCCTCATTGGGAGGAATATACGCTGTTAGCTGAGCCAAATCCGGGCGAATATAGGGAAGCATAGTCTTAAAAGGTATCAGCTGATAATGGGTTTTATTATGAAACTCAGACCTTTGATTTCAGACTCTTCCAATCTACTGCACCAGGCTCGCCCCTCCAATCCCTGATCTAATTATCCCATGACAGTTCGCAGCTAATTGCAACCCCAACAGAAAGACGGCTAACTGGCCCGTCTGACTCAGGCAGGATAAATTCGCAACCGGCGGTTTGGCTCTTCCCCAAAGCTGCGAGATTTGAGATGGTAATGCTCAACCAACTCATGCTGCATCCGGCGGACATCCGCCGATCGGGGTAATAGTTCAACCGGCTGGCCTTTGGGAATCACAATTTGTTCCACTGCAAGTCTGGTTTCCTCCAAGGCCTCAATTTCATCGTCACTGCCGTTGCGGCTAAATAGGCTTAGATCGCTAGCATCGGGTATGGCAGGATCATCCATGTGCAGCATGCGTCGCAACCCGTGAGCAACCTGGGGAATAGTGCTGGCTTTGATGGTGTGAATGGGCACCTGACGAGCTTTGGCAATGTGGCGCAACTTAGAGTGATTCTTGACATGCGATCGCAGCGCCAGAACGGCATCGGCATGATCAATATCCTTGGTTAGAATTACGGGTAAGTTTAAGGTGCGAACCACCTGCTCTAGCTGATGGCGACTCACCCCATAGGGATAAACATAAAGAATATCCTCACCATTTGGACCAAACTCCCGCCTCACCTCACCAAACTCATCCTGTCTGCCCTCTAGAGAATCCTTTGTCAGGCTAATTTCCTGAGCGGGATTGAAGCTAGTCCGCAAGGACTCGTCCAGCAGTTGCTCAAACTGCTGCTGCTCTAGAGGCATCTCCGGTTGGCTTTGGGAAGGCAACGGTCGCATTTGACCAGACGATCGCCAACCCCGGCCTTTGTTGCGTCCCTGGCCCAGGGCGGCGCGATCGTCCATCATCCCTTCTACCCCTCCAAACTGGCTGAAAGGACTGCGCACAGCACGTATCGGCCCTGACTGAGCATGTACCTCACTCGACAATTCATGGGTAATGATCACCTTGCCAGTTTCGCCTATCGTCCGCACCTGGGGATTAGGCTGACGTCCCCGCAGAAGACTATCCACTGTTTCAGCCACATGCTCATGCACAACCCACCGTTGCCGCTCCAACATTTCTACAGCAATATCAAAGGTTGGAGGTGCTTTTCGCTCTAGAACACTCTTCTGGCTTCCCCGCCGTCGCGCCTCCTCATCCCCCAGCGTAACTGACTGAATCCCACCAATCAAATCGGAGAGGGTGGGGTTTTTGATCAAGTTCTCCAGGCGATTTCCGTGAGCCGTTCCAACTAGCTGGACTCCGCGCTCAGCAATGGTACGGGCTGCCAGAGCTTCCAGTTCTGTGCCAATCTCGTCAATGATAATGACTTCTGGCATGTGGTTTTCCACCGCTTCAATCATGACCTGGTGTTGCAGTTCTGGACGGGCAACTTGCATTCTGCGGGCACGACCGATCGCCGGGTGAGGAACATCCCCGTCGCCAGCAATTTCATTAGAAGTATCGATAATAACGACCCGTTTTTCCAG